>JAZSGB010000009.1:0-4897 GCA_045532505.1 Acutalibacteraceae bacterium
GCTGTCTTTCGTTTCAGAAAGATAGCCTTTTGTAAAGCTTTTAAAGGCTTCTAAATCAAATCGGACGTTATCAAGATTTGTTTCATCTTCTGCCGCTGTGGATGCACCGATTCGCAGGGCATCTCCAAAATCATACAGCATACTTCCCGGCATAATTGTATCCAGGTCAATTACACAAACCGCTTTCCCAGTTTCTTCATCAAATAAAATATTATTAATCTTTGTATCGTTATGAGTAACCCTTAAAGGCAACTGACCCTTTTCAAGCAAATCTACTATAACACCACAATCCTTTTCACGTGCAAGAACAAAATCTATTTCAGGAAGCGCTTCGTCTTTTCTGCCTGAAAGGTTTTTATCTAACGCTTCAAGAAAATCTCTGAAACGGGATGGTGTATTGTGGAAATTCGGGATTGTTTCATAAAGAGTATCAATAGGATAATCTGCAAGGAGCTTTTGAAAAATACCAAAGCTTATAGCTGCATTTTTGAAATCCTCAGGGTTAGTAAGCTCGCTTATTGAAAAGGTATCTTCTACAAAATTATACATTCGCCAGCAGCCACCGTCATTTGCCAAATAGTAGTTTTTGCCATCCTTTGCAGGGAAAACGGTAAGTGTTTCTCTTGTTGGATCGCCACCGTTTTCTGCAATTTTCTTTCTGAGGTGTGCAGTAACACCCATTACATTTTCCATAAGCTCTACAGGCATTTTAAAAACATTAGTATTAATACGCTGTAAAAGGTAGCGCACAGTACTGCCGTTTTCGAGCTTATATTCAACTATATATGTATCATTTATATGCCCTGCAGTAATAGGTTTATAACCTACAACCTCGCCATAATCGGGAAAAGCAGAAATAATTTCTTTAATATTATCCATTTATATATCTCCTTTTTTAAATGTAACAAAGCAGCTCGGGTTGTGAAAACCGGGTGGTAAATCGGTAACAGGCGCAAAAGCAACATAATGCTGTATTGGGCAGCCATCACCACATTTATAAAAGTTAAGCCTTATTGAAGTAAATGCAATTTCGCACTGATTAACTTTATATAAATCGGCAATAAAGGCTTTTGTCAATTCAACGCAAACGCCCCAATAAACGCCGTTAGTATCCTCACCCTTAAAGCTGTTAACGGATGGCGAAAGTGCCGTTAATTGACTTACAAGCCCCCTATTGTATTTACCCTCACCAAACTCACAAAGAAAAATGCCTTTTGAGTTACATTCAACATTTACGTATTCTTTTCTGTCGCTGATTGGTGCAACAAAAAGCTCAAGGCAGCTATCGGTATAAACAGGGTCATCCCGTTTTATGCACTCTGTACGTGGGTTAGCCTCGTAGCACTTAAGCACAGCAACTAAACTACCGTTAACAACACCTATATTTGCATATACCTTTGGTCTGTACGGCACCTGTGCCTCCCAATGGTATGAAGTAAGCTCATAAAGGTCAGCCGCTTTAATTTCTTCAACAGAAGAAAATTCTTTTAAACAGTATTCCATAATTATTTCATATACTCAATAATATCGTTAGTTTCATCCATAGATGCCATAATCATATAAAGGCGTGGAATATGGAACGGTCCTTTGAATATATTACCCTTTAATGTTGTTGATACGGTGTTATCGTAATGAAGGTAGCCGTACCACTCTCCATCTTCATTATCGCAAAAATACTTTTCGCAATACTCTTTAAGCCGGTTGTAAAGAGTGTTATATTTTTCATCCTTAAAATGGATATAAGCAAGTCTTAAAGCAATCATAGCCTCGCACTGTGGCCACCAAAGCTTCATATCCCACTCAAGCTGTACAGGTGGCTTACCCTCTAAATCGGTAAAGGCAATAATACCACCGTGCTTTTTATCTAACCCAAGTGGCAAGGTTATATCTATAATATACTTGGCTTTTTCTACAGCTTCTTTGTTATTTGTAACAAGGCCTTCTGCCATAATAAACCAAGCAGCTTCAAGAGAGTGGCCCGGGTTAACAATTCTGCCGTTAGGGCTGTTAATAAACTCACCCTTTTTAGTTACGCTTTCAAGCAAAGCTCTTTCTGTAAGGTAGCCACCGTTAAGTATTTCGGCAAGGCATTCCTTACAAAGCGCATCGTACTTATCTGCTACCTCAGGAATACTTCTCATAACCTGGGCAGTTGCAAGCATTATCATTACAGGTGAAAGTGCTTTGGAATCAATATTATCGGGGTTAATTTTAGGTGGATTTTTTCTGACACCTGTGAAGCACTCGTAAGCTACGTTAAAGTACTTTTCTGCACTTTCAAGCACCTGCTTATCGCCTGTTGCTTTATAAAGCTCGGCACAGCCTATTGCAGCAAAGGTTTCGGAGAAATAATATCTTCTTTTTTGAAGCTCTCTGCCGTCTGCAGTAACTGTAAAATACATTCTGCCATCTGTATCTGTGCACTTAGGTAAAAATGAATAAATGCATTTAGCAGCCTTAAGGTATTCCTCGTTTTTATCTATAAGGTTATATGCCTTTGAGAAAACCCACAAAGCACGACCCTGGAACCAAACGCTTTTATCGGTACCGTAAATGTTGCCCTCTTTATCAAGGCAGGTATATATTCCACCGTTTTCGTAATCGATAGAATTTTTTAACCAAAAAGGTAAAATATTGTTTACTAAATCGTTTCTAAAATCCATATCAGCACCTACTTATATTAAGTCTTTCTACTGAATATACCACATTTTTCAAAAAAAGACAATATAATTACAATATTCTTGCACTATAAAAAAGCATATGATAAAATAAAGAAAAAGTATTTTGAGGTGTTGTATGAGTCTTTTGAATTTTTATTTAATTACGGATACCCATTTCTTCAAAAACTCCCTTGGTGCATACGGCAAAGAATATGATGAATTTATGCGCTTTGAGCAAAAATGCTTTGCCGAAACAGAAGCAATAAACAACGCAATTTTTGACTACCTTGCCGAGCAAACAAAAACAGATACAATACTTATCCCCGGTGATTTAAGCTTTAACGGCGAAAAGGAAAGCCACATCGGCTTTATTAAGCTGCTGAAAAAGCTGCAGGAAAACGGTAAACGTGTTTTTGTTATAACAGCAGGCCACGATTTTAACGACTACTGCAGAGGCTACACAGATGCAGGTATACACGAGGTTGAGCACACCGACAGAGATGAATTGTTTGATTTATACTACGAGTTTGGCTTTAAGGATGCTGTTGCAGTTGATAAAAAGCATTTATCATACGTTGCACAGTTAACGCCCCAAATACGCCTTTTGGCACTTAACAATGATGGCACGGAGGACTGCCGTGAAACATACGATGAAGAGCAGTTGGAGTGGATTAAGGAGCAAATACGAGATGCAAAGGCAAACAACCAAATGATTTTTGCCATTAACCACTACCCTCTTTTACCCGGCCAGCCAATATTCTCACTTATAGGCTCAGCTGTTCAAAAAAACTCGAGCTACATAACAACAATGCTGGCAGATGAAGGCTGCAACCTTGTATTTACAGGCCATATGCACAACCAGGCAATAAATGAAAAGGTAACCGAAAAAGGCAACAAGCTTTACGATGTTTGCACAGGCTCTGCTATAGGCTGCCCTGCGTATATGCGCTTTGTTACATTTGAGGATACCGAAACTATTGATATCAAAAGTGAGCCCATACCTGACTTTGAGTGGGATACAAACGGAAGAACCTGCAAAAAATATCTTTCAGATTTATTTGACAGCATGATACTTAATATGCTTGGCGATATGAAAAATAACCCTGAAAGAATGGCTCGTAAATTAGGTATGAAAAGCTCACCCTTTATACTTAAAGCCTTGCGCCTTGTGGGCAAGCTTTTTGATAAGCTTACCTGTGGTGGACTTTGCAGACTTTTCTTTGTAAAGTGCGACAAATCAATTAAAAAAATGCTTTTAAAGGATTACATTGTTCTGCTTGTGCAAAACCTTTTTGCAGGCAACCAGCCATTTGTTGAGGGCACACCTGAAGGCGATGCTATATTAGGCGTGTTAAAACGCTTAAGATTTGTATTAAATAAAATATCTGTTAAGGATATTGATGGCAACAAGGCTGATTTATTTGAAGTACTGAAGCACAGTGCCGGAAACTACGGTATAGACGACCACAATGCAGTATTAAAGCTGAAATAAAGCAAAACAAATCCCCAACGAAATCGTTGGGGATTAATTATTGGTCATTAGTCAAGACATAGAACCGTTCCCTATCTTGTTGCTCTGTCTTGTTACTTAATTTATATATGACTAAAAAAATAAAAATGTCACAATTTTTTTATTTTTTATGGCAAAAAAATTACATTTGTGATAAAATTCACCTATGATATAATTTATTTCAATTATTAACGACATAAAAATTGTGGAAATTAGGTGCTTTATTTAAAATGATAACAATTGAGAGAGCTGAAGAAATTGCTAAATCCTATTACGAAAAAGTTTTCAGTTATTGTATAGCAATTTCAAACAGTAATCACCAAGATGCTTTAGATATCACTCAAGAGGTTTTCTTAGTTTTCAGCAAAAAAATAAATGAATTAGATGACGAGAATATTGAACATTGGCTTTTAGCAGTAGCAA
Source organism: Acutalibacteraceae bacterium (assembly GCA_045532505.1). Taxonomy (GTDB): domain Bacteria; phylum Bacillota; class Clostridia; order Oscillospirales; family Acutalibacteraceae; genus DTU089. The sequence continues at coordinate 4,594 of JAZSGB010000009.1, forward strand.
AGAAAAAAGCTTATGAATATTACCGACGTTTGAAAAAAGATGAAATTGTTGTTTCTATTGAAGATTCCTTCAAATCTGTGGATGAAATTTTTTCAACACTGACTAAATTCTACAGCTACAGCGATGCCGATATTAAATTGACTATTGATGCAATTTTGAAAATACTTACCCAAGATGAATATGAGCTTTTTGTAAAAAAATTCTACGAAAAGAAAACTCAGGCGCAAATTGCCGAGGAAATGGGTATATCTGTTTCTAACGTATCCACTAAAACAGCAAGGCTGAGAAGCAAAATTGAAAAGCT
>JAZSGB010000082.1:0-7681 GCA_045532505.1 Acutalibacteraceae bacterium
GACATGGCTACGATCCGACTTATTGCTCTTTTAGAGTTTGTTGTAAGCAGCGGTACCGCAAAGGCTTTCCTCATCATTCCTCTTGTTGCTCCGTTGGCGGACCTTATAGGTCTTTCGAAACAAAGTGTGGTAACCACCTTCTGTATTGCAGATGGCTTTACAAACCTTTTATATCCTACAAACGGTCTTATGATTATTGCAATAGGTCTTATAAACGTATCCTACGGAAAGTGGATTAAATGGACCTGGAAGCTGTTCTTAGGTGAATTTATTTTCTCTGCAATTATAATGCTTATTATGGTAGCAATAAATTATCAATAATAAAAAATCTCAGTTCTTAACGAACTGAGATTTTTTATTATTCATCATCAGAAAAGATATTATCATCGTCATCTTCATCAGGCTCAAAGCATCCAACAAACTTTTCACCGTCTACAAAGCCATCAGAAACAACAATTGATTCATCCACCCAGGATTTATCACTATCATCCTCTATAATGGTTCCGTTTTCGTCTATTTCATCCTCAGAGATGCTGTCTCGACGCCTTAACACGATAACCACAACTGCAGTAATTATTGCAACGAGAAGAACTGCGCCACCAATTATGAACGGAACAAGTGGATTACCCTCCTCTTCTGTTTCTACAATTACAGGCATTACCTCAAACGTGCCACTTACCACAACCTGGCAATTGGGCATTGTGAAGCTTGAAACATCTATACGCTTACCATTGACTGTTAAGCTACCTGAAACAAGGCGCATACCCTTATCCGGCTTAACGGTAATTCTTATAAGCTCACCCGTACTTGCAGAATCAGGATTAACGCTTATAAAGCCACCCTCAGACTGTTTTACAATAATATTGTTTACAACAGCATTTGGGTCCGGTACCCACTTAGCATAAATAATTGTACCTTTGTCTGCCATATCTGCATAGAAATCCCAACGCTCTTTAAACTGTGGGTCTGCATACCAGCCATCGAAAATAAATCCTTTTCTGACAGGAAGATTAGGCTCACCAATTAACGAAGGCTTATCAAGAACAAGCTTTAACGGCTCTGTACCGTTATTTTTTTCTGCATAAACATAAAAATGTCCTTCAGGAAGGTCATCAGCAAAGGTAACCTGTTCCTCGGTCTCGTTATTATCATCTGCCTTTGTAGGCTTTTGTGCAGTACCTTGGTTATTGGGCCTGCGTGTAGTTGTTATACTACCACCGTTATTAGGTCTGCGTGTGGTTGTTACGTTTGCATTAATAGGCCTGCGTGTAGTATCAGGTGCCTTAGTTGTATCATCAGCCTCTGTTTCATCAGATGAGGTATAATCAGAAGGAACAAGATTATCTTCCTCGGTTGTTTGCTCCTGTGTAGATGCAGGTGCCGTTGTTTCCTCCTGGGTTGGCTGCTGTACAGGCTCTGTGGCAGCCTCTGTAAAATCGCCAAAATCTATTTCAGGCTCTGCAAAAACCGTAACAGAACAGGATATTAAACAAAGCACAACTACAAGACCTAAAACAATTCTAAAATTCTTTTTCATTTTTTACACCTTGAAATTTTTTAATATGTTGAGTCCATATTTTCGTTTACTACTTCCTTAACTACCTTTGTGTAGGTAGAATTTGCAATTTTTTCCTGAAGCAGCTTGTAGAAAAGCTCCTCATCAATAGGAAGCGTTACTGTTTCGCCAAGCCATGAAGAAAGGAATGCAGCATTTGAAAGTGTAAGTCCGTTTATACCCTCTTGACCTGCTGCTGTCATTGGCTCATCTCTGAGAATAGCTGCAGCAAACTTATTCATAACCTCGATATGCTGGTCATTTTTGCCGTCAAGCTCTGCTTCATAAACCTTGTATTCAATAGAGCCGAAGCCATCCTCAGCATTTTTTGTAAACTCTTCTGTTCCAACTACAAGCTCATAAACCGTAAGCTTGCCGTTTTCGCAAATAAGCTTTGCTCTGTCAAGTGTGATTTCCAATCTGTTTGTACCCGGGTAATCACCTGTAGTGGTGATAAATGTACCTGTAGCGCCGTTAGGATATTGAGCGTAAATCATAACATCGTCTTCAACCTCAATATCGTGCCATTTACCCTCGTGGCATACTGCAGTAATTTTTTCGGGCATACCACAAATCCACTGCCAAAGGTCTAACTGGTGTGGGCACTGGTTAAGAAGCACACCACCACCTTCACCTGACCAGGTTGCTCGCCATCCACCTGAATTATAATATGCCTGTGTTCTGTACCAATCGGTAATTATCCATGTTACTCTTTTAAGCTCACCGAACTCCTTGCTGTCTACAAGCTCCTTAGCTTTTCTGTAAAGGCAGTTTGTACGCTGATTGAACATAATACCGAATTTTTTATCGCTTTTATCTGCAACCTCATTCATCTCACGCACCTGCTTTGTATAAACACCTGCAGGCTTTTCACTCATTGCGTGAAGCCCCTTTTGTAAAGCTTCAATAACAAGTGGTGGGTGGTCGTAGTGAGGTGTGGCAATAAGCACTGCCTCAACATCACCTGAATCCATAAGCTCACTTGCTGTAGCATATGTGTGAACCTGGGGAAGCTGTTGCCTTGCCCACTCTAATCTGTCGGACTTTATATCTGCAACTGCAACAATATCTATTTCCGGCATAGTGCCTTTAAGATAATTTTTAATATGACTTGAACCCATATTACCTACACCGATAATACCTAAACGAACCTTTTGCATATAGAACTCCCTTTCTTAAATCGGTTTAAAATTTGTATATCACACCTAAATTTTAAAAGAATAATGTAGAGGTGATATTATGAATGATAAAAACAACAACAAAAAAGAAACACTCTGCTCGCCATTAATAACTGATGAAAATATACCGAGCGATATTGATGGCTCTTATACGGGTGTACCACTTGATGGAGGTGAGCCTGTACAGGATGCTGACGATTTATAATTACTTCTTTTTTCTCGTTTTGAATGCGTGGCTGCCGGATACTGCTAAAACGGAAAGCACGGTAAAAAAGCCTTGAAGTATTAAAAGGCTTGCAGCATTCAAGCTGGACAACCCCGAAACGAAGGACAAAACTGCCACTACAGCAATACCTATACCCATAGCACACGCCTGGAAGGTTTTAAGCATATGCTTTAAATCCCCAAGTGAAAGCGCACTCTTTACAGCGTAAAGGAAGCTGTGTGCCGTACCATCATGAATGAGTGCAGCATCGGCCGCTGTGGTGGTTTCCTTTACATATGTTTTATAAATATCACCGGATACTGCAGAAAGAATTTTCACACCACTTTGGTGCACACCAACCTTAGATGACACCATTTCATCTGTAATATTTGCATCATCCGACCTTACAAGAAGGCTGATGCTGTTTTTTTCTATAGCTCTTAAAAGATGTGCGTTTTGAGAGTCTGCATCGTAAGAGATAATAAACACAGCTGCTGCCTTACCGTCTATAGCAAGGTACAAAGGATACCTACCCGGCTTAAGGTGCTTTGCAATTAACGCAGTATCGGGTATTTCCACATTGTGATTTTTTAAAAGATCCTCGTTACCAACAAGAATTCTTCTGTTGAAAACCCAAGCAGAAAGACCTAATTTTTCCTCATATACCAAAGAATCAACGGGTGGCAAAAGAGATATTTCGCCAACTATAACTCGCTTAAACAAATTGCCGAGAGGGCCACCCGAAGCTATTGCAAGTGTTGCTGTATAAATAATAGCTTCATCTATTTGTATATCGTAAAACGGATGTATGCCGTAAACATTGCCACCGTTTGAATCAAACATATCGGCAGAATCCACTGCAACAGCATTTGCTTCCTCGCAGATCTTGTTTGCCTGCCAGCCTGAAAGCATTGCGCCCTTTGAAAGCATTTTTTTAGAAGCCTTTGCAAGTGAAACACAGTTTGCAATATATGAAAAATACGGTACAGATACACACACAGAGCCTGTAAAGGCTGTTATTGCACCTCTGATATCTTTTGTAATAAGAAGTGTTAATGCACCTACTATTACAGAAGCTATTACACTTACAGGCACAAGCTTTTTATTCATATCATCTGAAGGATAATACTTGCGCGAAAGCTCTATAAAACGCCTTGGAAAAAGTGTTTTTTGTGAAGAAAGCACCGATGGATCCTCTAAAAGCAAGCCCCTGCCGATTTCAAAGGCAGTTTCTGTTTTTTCAATATAGCCTATAGAGTAAATTTTTTCATTAGTGCATAAATATTCAAAGTTTTCTATTATTCTCTTAAGCTCTATAACCTCGCCCGCCATATTTAAGGTAAGCGAAAGCACTGCAGAGCAGGCAAAAAGGCCTGCACCTGTTTCAAACGGAGCATCGCTTACAAGCAAAACAATATCTTGAATAAGCGTTGCCGCAACGGCAATAAAGCAGCCTGTATTTCTGTTAAATTTAAAGCCTTTGATTGCTTTTATGCCGTCTAATACAAAGCTGAAATTTGCAGCAACGGGAATAACAGTAAATAAAACTGTAAGTATAATTGCACCTATACCCCTACCCGTACTGCCCTGTGAGTAAAGCGATATTGCCATAAGCAAGGCAACGCACACAGCGCTTACTATTGTACCTGCAAGGGCAGCTGTTTTTTTCTTTTTAAGATAGTATTTAACCTTAAATTTATCATCAGCAGTACGGTATTCATCTGTGCCGTAGCGCTTAACCTCTTCCTCTTCTTCAGGCTGAATTACCTCACTTGCAATTGTAAAGCCACTTACCTTTGATTTACGGCGCTTTGCAAGGTCCTCCTCCACCTGCTGTTCATCAACAATTTCAACCTCAGGAGTATGAAAGCCCTCAAAGGAAAGCTGTGCATCGTCCTCTTCATCCGGCAAAGTGATATCGTGAGCATCGCCATCGGTAACAGCAAGGGAACGAAGTGCAATCGTTTTAGTTTTGGGAGATGCATCCCCAAAAACTACTGTACGGTCAGTGGGAGCATCAGCATTGCTACTGCCGGCAGCTTCATCTGCCTTATGGTCCGGCACAAGGTTAGGAACAGGTGTAAACTCTGCTGTAGGAGTAAAGTTACTTTTCTTTCTGACAAAGCCACCTCTTTCGTACTTTTGCTCCTCAGGAGGTACCGGTGCGTGGTCGGCTGTTCTGCTTAAGTTCTGAGCAGGTCTGTTAAAAAACTTGTCTCTATACTTATCACTGACAAAGCTACCGTACACCTGTGGCTCTGCATCACCGTCAGACCTTTCTACATGGTCTGTTATGATTTTATGGTCGATACCATCATTATGACCGGCTCTCGGATTAAAGCTTGGTGCTTTTGGGGTAGGGGCAGCGTCCTCAACATCCTCTTGGGAATTATCCTCACGAGGGAGCATACCACTATCCTGCAACAGCTCATCTATTTCTTCAAGAGTCCATTTTCTTGGTGGTTTTTTCTCATCCATTTATTATCTACCTTTATAAATCTCTTTGTTTAGAAATTTCATACATAAGAATACCTGCAGCAACGGAGGCATTAAGGGAATTAATTTTACCCTTCATAGGCATTGATAAAACAACATCGCATTTTTCCTTAACGAGTCTGCCAACGCCCTTACCCTCGGAGCCTATAACAAGCGCCACTGCACCTTTAAGGTTTGCATTATAGAACGGCTCACCGTCCATATCTGCACAGTATACCCACAAGCCTTTTTCCTTAAGCTCATCAAGAGTTTGAGGAATATTTGTAACCCGTGCAACGTGCATAAACTCAACTGCACCGGCAGAGGTTTTTGCAACTGTAAAGCTTAAGGATGCACTACGCCTTTTCGGAACAATAACTCCGTGTGCGCCTGCAGCCTCTGCTGTACGAATAATTGCACCTAAGTTGTGTGGGTCTTCAATTTCATCGCAAACGATAATGAAGGGCTGCTCGCCTCTTTCCCGGGCAGTTGCAAAAATATCATCAACAGTGGAATATGCCTTAACTGCACCCACAGCAATAATACCCTGGTGGTTACCGTGGCCACACATAAAGTCAAGCTTTTTACGGTCAACCTCTTTAATGGGGAGCCCTGCATCCTTAGCATCGGCAAGTATTTTGGGTATTGAGCCTGAGCGCTCGCCACGGGCTACCATTACGCTGTCAATTGGTCTGCCTGCCTTAATTGCCTCTGCAACAGAGTTTCTGCCAAAAATTATATCCTTATCTCTTTCAGCTTCATCCTCTGTTCTTTTTTTACCCTCAAAATCCTCACGAGGCTTTGAGCGAAAATTATCGTCTCTTGGTTTTCTATCTCTTTCTTTATACATAAATTATCCTAAACTCTTCACTTTTCACTCTTAACTATTCACTGAAAAGCTTATGCCTTTGGTATAAGCTTTTCCTTACCACCCATATACGGTCTTAACGCTTCAGGGATATTTACAGAGCCATCTGCATTAAGGTTATTTTCAAGGAATGCAATAAGCATTCTTGGTGGAGCAACAACTGTGTTGTTAAGGGTATGTGGGAAGTACTTTTTATCCTTACCTCCTGCACGGATTTTAAGTCTGCGAGCCTGTGCATCGGAAAGGTTTGAGCAAGAGCCAACCTCAAAATATTTCTGCTGACGTGGGCTCCAAGCCTCAACGTCGATTGATTTAACCTTAAGGTCTGCAAGGTCGCCGGAGCAACACTCAAGAGTTCTTACAGGTATATCAAGTGAACGGAAAAGCTCAACAGTATTTTTCCAAAGCCGGTCAAACCAATATGGGCTATCCTCAGGCTTACAAACAACAATCATTTCCTGCTTTTCAAACTGGTGAATTCTGTAAACACCACGCTCCTCAATTCCGTGAGCACCCTTTTCCTTACGGAAGCAAGGTGAGTAGCTTGTAAGTGTCTGTGGAAGCTTTTCTTCAGGAACAATTGTATCAATAAACTTACCAATCATTGAGTGCTCACTTGTACCGATAAGGTAAAGGTCCTCGCCCTCGATTTTGTACATCATAGCATCCATTTCTGCAAAGCTCATAACGCCTGTTACAACATTTGAGCGAATCATAAATGGTGGAACGCAATATGTGAAGCCTCTGTCAATCATAAAGTCACGGGCATATGAAATTACAGCACTGTGAAGTCTTGCAATATCACCCATAAGATAATAGAAACCGTTACCTGCAACCTTTCTTGCAGAATCAAGGTCGATACCGTTGAGCTTTTCCATAATATCTGTGTGGTATGGAACTTCAAACTCTGGAACTACAGGCTCACCAAAACGCTCAACCTCAACATTTTCGCTGTCGTCTTTACCGATTGGAACTGATGGGTCAATGATGTTTGGAATCTGCATCATAATGTTAGTTACTTCTTCACTTAACTTGCTTTCTTTTTCCTCAAGCTCTGCAAGTAATTCTGCCTGTCTTGTAACTTCTTCTTTAAGAGCCATTCCCTCTTCTTTTTTGCCCTGTGCCATCAATGCACCAATCTGCTTTGAGATTTTATTTCTGTTTGAACGAAGGTCATCTGCCTGCTGTTTTACTGCACGGCTTTCAGCATCAAGCTCAATTACCTTATCAACAAGGTCAAGCTTATGGTGCTGGAACTTCTTTTCCATATTTTCTTTTACTAATTCAGGATTTTCTCTTACTAATTTAATATCTATCATTTTTACCTCTCCTTTTGAGATGATTTTATTTTAATTTGTTTGAAAGCTCTGTAAGCTCTTCATCAGAGTAAAATTCAATCT
>JAZSGB010000075.1:0-39448 GCA_045532505.1 Acutalibacteraceae bacterium
ACTGCTTTATGCTCGGGGCTGTATCTTAATACAGCTCCACTCACATAAAACAGCGCTCTAAACAATTTTAATTCAAAGTAAAGTTGTTTCAAATTGCCCATAGCACTGCTTTATGCTCGGGGCTGTATCTTAATACAGCTCCACTCACATAAAACAGCGCTCTAAACAATTTTAATTCAAAGTAAAGTTGTTTCAAATTGCCCATAGCACTGCTTTATGCTCGGGGCTGCTTAATACAGCTCCACTCACATAAAACAAAAAATAAAAGAATATTACACTTTGGTGATTGAGGTATACAAACATGAAATTCGCAGTACAATTATATTCTGTTCGTGACCATATTGAAAATGGTAGCGATATGTTAGAAATTTTAGGTAAGGTTAAAGAAATCGGCTTTGACGGAGTTGAATTTGCAGGCTATTTTGACCTTTCTGCAGAAGAGCTCCGTGCAAGGTGCCAAGAGCTTGGCCTTGAGGTTGTAGGTTCACATTTGGATCTTGATGATTTCCTTCCCGAAAACCTTGAAAAAACACTTGCTTACGGTAAGGCACTTGGTGCAAAATACCTTGGTGTTGGTGGTGCTCCCCACTCAACATATGAAGAAGCGAAAAACACCGGTGCCGTTTTAGGCGCAGCTGCTGTTAAAGCAAAAGAAATGGGTATGGATACCTATTACCACAACCATACCGAAGAATTTGCTGACCTTAAAGACGGCAAAAATGCTATGGATATTATTTCAGGTGAAGGCTGTAGCCTTGAGCTTGATACATACTGGAGCTTTTGTGCAGGCATTAATAATACAGAATACCTTAAGGCACACAAGGATAAAATTATTCTTGTACATATTAAAGATGGTATCGACCACAAGCCAAAGGCTCTCGGTGAGGGCGAAAATGACCTTCAAAAGGTTGTAGATGGAGTAAATGCTATTGGTCTTGATTGGGTAATACTCGAAAATGACGACCCTGTACCAACAGGTCTTGAGGATATAACTCGTAGTATTAAGTGGCTTAAAGAAAATTTTTGAGAGGTATTAGCATATGAAATTAGGCGTTCTTACTAACTTGCTTGGTAGTGTTTCTCTTGAAGAAGCACTTAAATATTTTCAAAGCTTAGGCTTGGAGATGGTGGAAATCGGCTGTGGTGGCTTCCCCGGTAAGGCACATGCAGACCCCGATATTCTTCTTAACGACGATAAAGCCTTAGAAGAATTTAATGCTCTTTTGAAAAAATACAATGTTGAAATTAGTGCGCTTAGCTGCCACGGCAACCCTGTTCACCCTAATAAGGAACTTGCTGCCGAATACGATAGCGATATGCGCAAGGCAGTGCTTTTAGCAGAAAAGCTTGGTGTTCACCAAATTAACACCTTCTCAGGCTGCCCGGGTGATTGCGATACAGCAAAGTATCCTAATTGGGTAACCTGTCCGTGGCCAAATGATTTTGGCGAAATTCTCGATTATCAATGGAATGATATTCTTATCCCTTATTGGAAAGAGTTTGTTAAGTTTGCAGCTGCTCACGGTGTAAATAAAATTGCTCTCGAGCTTCACCCCGGCTTTTGTGTTTACAATACAGAAACACTCCTTAAGCTGCGTGAGGCTGTAGGTGAAGAAATCGGTGCTAACTTAGACCTTTCGCACCTTATATGGCAGGGTATGGACCCAATTGCAGTTATTCGTGCTTTAGGTAAAGCAGGTGCAATATTCCATTTCCACGCAAAGGATACAAAAATTGATGCACTCAATACTGCAGTAAACGGTGTGCTCGATACAAAGTCTTATGCAGATGAAATCAATCGTTCGTGGATTTTCCGTTCCGTAGGCTTTGGTAACGGTGAAACCTATTGGCGTGATGTTATTTCAAACCTTCGTATGGTAGGCTACGATTATGCAATTTCTATTGAGCATGAGGATTCTCTTATGAGTCAAAATGAAGGTCTTGAAAAAGCTGTTGCTCTTCTTAAGAATTGTATAATAAAGGAAGGGCTTACCGACGCTTGGTGGATATAAAAATCCACATATTTTGCGCATAACTTGTTTTGTCTCGCTCGGCGTATCTTTATACGCCTTCGTTTAACAAGACTTCGTTCTGCATCAAAATCTGTGAATTTTAAAAAGGAATTATAAATTAAACATATCTTATTTATCAACTCGTTGTATGGTGATACAGCGAGTTGTTAAATCCGGGTATGGTCTTTATTCAAATATTTTTCAAACAGGGTGTTTTATATGAACAATAAAATCAAAGTAGCTGTTGTAGGCTATGGTGGTATGGGCCGTTATCACGCAGATCGTATAAGTAAATTCTCTAATTACACACTTACAGGTATATACGATATTAAAGAAGAGGCTTGTCAGTTTGCACGTGATAAAGGTGTGTTTGTTTACGATAGCTTTGAAGCTCTTCTTGCTGATGAGTCTGTAGAGCTTATTGTATGTGCTACATACAATGATGTTCACAAGGATATTGCTATTCGCGCTATGAGGGCAGGTAAGGCTGTTATAAGTGAAAAGCCTGTAACCTTATGCTCTGAAGATTTAGAAGAGATGATTGCTGTATCTGAAGAAACAGGTGTACTTTTTACAGTTCACCAAAACAGGCGTTGGGATAACGATTATCGCACAATAAAGAATATAATTGATAAAAATGAGCTTGGTAAAGTTTTTTCAATTGATTCAAGAGTTTATGGCTCAAGGGGTATACCCGGTGATTGGCGCCGAGAAAAACAGCATGGTGGTGGAATGGTGCTTGACTGGGGTGTTCACCTTCTTGACCAGATTCTTATGCTCAACGAGGGCAAGGCTATCGAAAGCGTTTATGCATCCCTTACAAACGTTACTAACGATGAGGTTGATGATGGATTCAGAGCAATAATTAAATTTAAGAACGGTCCCGAATGCCTTGTTGAGGTATTTACAAATAACTTCATAGAATTCCCTCGTTGGTATGTATGTGGCGAAAACGGTACTGCGATAATAACTGATTGGGATATGAACGGTGAAATTGTAAAAGTAAAAGACTGGGATATTATAGATGCTGTTCCCATACAGGCAGGTGCAGGTATAACAAAGACTATGGCTCCCAGAACGGATGAAACAATAAAGCATTTTCCGTTAGAAAAAATATACGTTGAGTGGATAGATTACTACAATAACATTTACGATGTTCTCAGAAATGGTGCTGCACCACTCATAACACACAACCAACAACGTAGGTTGATGAAGCTAATGGAGGCTATTTTTGAATCTGCTCAAAAGAATACTGTTATTTATTTAGAATGATTAATTGTTAACTTTTAATAAAACACTTGCAATTTATGGTTAATAGTGATAAAATAGTAAAAAATAGTGTTGAAAGGGTGCTTTATATAATGAAAAAGAAAATATTTTCTTTAATTATGAGCCTTTGCCTTATTGTTACAATGTTTACTATTGTTGCCGGTGCAGCAGCAGTTGAGGTTGAGTTAACTCTCCCTGCAATAGTTCGTCTTTGCCCGGGCACAGTAATTGGTGAAAAAACAGAGGCTGTTTTACCTGCTCCTGAGGTATACGGTTCAGTATATGTTGAAGGCTGGGAAGTTAAGCGTGAGGGTAGCGACTGGGTACCATACCACGGCGAAGCTCTCGATGAAACATACGATGGTGCATTAATCAGATATTACGCAGCTCCATTCTCAAATAACGAAGCAGACTATGCTTATTCAAATGAGTGTGAAATTATCTGTAAGCATAATCCAAAGGGTCCATACAAATACAGTGGTACAGACCATTGGCGTGAGTGTGCAGACTGTGGTGGCAAAGATGGCGAAGAGCTTCACGATTTCTTCGATTCATTCGATACTAACCACGAAGATTTAGATACTGTTTGCCAGGTATGTGGTGCAAAGCGTACATCACAGTGGACCGGTCTCGCAGGCTTCTTATCATGGATCTTCAGAGAGATTCTTTCATTGTTCTTATAATAAATAATATTATGAAGAAGGGTTTGTTATAAACCCTTCTTTTATTTTTATAATCCATAAATTACACCCTTTAATTTCTTGACAAAGGTTGGATATTAAGGTATATTTAAAGGTGTAGTTTTAAAAAATAAACTAAAGGAGATGACAGTAAATGGATTCAGGCAGTAGTGGGCATGGGCGAAGTATAAATTTAAAACCGGCGATAGCAACAGCCTGCAATCGAAAGCTGTTGTCATAAATCATATGATTTATAATGTCATAGGCAGAGTATCTGTCTGTGTTTATCGCTGAGTCATCTGACTCAGTTTTTTATTTTCGCTCTCTATTCTACTGATAGGGTGCTAAGCACCAACTACAAAGGAGGAGAGATTAATGACCAAAGAGGTTTTTGAAAGACTTTTACACGAAAAGCAGTACAAGGCAATCAAAAGTATATTAGATACAATGAACCCTGTTGATATAGCGGTATTGCTTCCTGAGTTTGAAGATAAGGAGCTTGTTTTGCTTTTTAGGCTTATCCCAAAAGAGAACGCATCCTTAGTTTTTACTTATCTTGAACCTGAGGAACAGCAAGTGCTTCTTGAGGCCTTTACTGAAAAAGAAATGCAGTTCATTATGGACGAAATGTTCGTGGATGATACTGTTGATGTTATTGAAGAAATGCCGGCAAATGTTGTTAAAAGAATGTTGGCTGCGGCAGGTGATAAGCGTAATGCTATAAATACTATTCTCAAATATCCTGAGGATAGTGCAGGTAGCATTATGACTATTGAGTATATAAGCCTTCATCCTGCAATGACCATAGGCGATGCACTCAAAAAAATTAAATCCCGTGGTGAAGAGTCCGTAACGGTTAACATCTGTTACGTTGTGGAAAAGCACAGGCTGTTAGGTACTATTTCTGCTATGGACCTTCTCACTCGTGATGACGATGAGCTTATATCCGATATTATGGATGAAAACGTTATCACGGTTAGTACCCTTACCGATAAGGAAGAGGTTGCTCAGCTTTTCGATAAGTACGATGTTCTTACAATTCCCGTACTCGATAAAGAAAACTGCATTGTTGGTATTGTAACGGTTGACGACGCTATTGATGTTATTCAGGAAGAGGCAGAAGAGGACTTCCAAAAAATGGCAGCTATTGCCCCAACAGATAAGCCTTACCTTAAAACCTCAGCCTTTGAGCTGTGGAAAAACCGTATTCCTTGGCTTATACTTCTTATGCTTTCTGCCACCTTTACAGGTATGATTATTTCCTCCTTTGAGGATGCACTTTCAAAGCTTGTTATTTTAACAGCATATATACCTATGCTGATGGGTACAGGTGGTAACTCGGGCAGCCAGGCTTCTGTTACGGTAATTCGTGGTCTTTCCATAGGTGAGCTTGAGGTTAAAGATGTATTCAAGGTTTTGTGGAAGGAAATTCGTGTTTCCGTGCTTTGTGGAGTTTCTCTTGCCGTTGCTTGCTTTGTAAAGATTATTCTTATTGATGGTATGCTCCTTAAAACAGATGGAGTTACCCAAACAGTGGCAGTTGTTGTTGCATTAACACTTTGCGCTACTGTTATCTGTGCAAAGGTAATTGGCGCTGTGCTTCCGTTAGGCGCAAAAATCTTAAAGCTTGACCCTGCAGTTATGGCAAGCCCTTTTATTACAACAATTGTGGACGCTGTTTCACTTCTTGTATATTTTGGTATCGCAAAATCATTTATTAATATTTAAAGTTAATACGGAGATTTAATATGCAATTAAAATTTAAAAACGGAAAAATAAGAGTGATGCAGGTTAGCGACCCACAGGACTTACAGTTTATAAGGCCAACAATGGTGCGTATGCTTAACACTGCATACGATAAATATAACCCTGATTTAATTCTTCTTACAGGCGATAATATTTTAGGTAATCACCTTTGTGATGCAAGAATCGGCTCACGCCTTGTTATTAATGATAAGGCAGGGGAGTATGAAGCAATGCGAGTAGCTATTGATAAGCTTGTTTCTCATATTGAGCAACGAAAAATTCCTTTTGCTATGCTTTATGGTAATCATGATGACCGTAATTCGTTTACAAAAGACGAGCAGGCAGATATTTACCGTGGCTACTCATATAATTTAGGGCTTGATGATAACGATAGCCCTGACTGTGCAACCTACAATATACCTATTTACTCAGAGGATGGTGCACAGGTTAAATTTAATATTTGGATGCTTGATTCAGCTTGGCACGATAAGGAACAGGATAAATGCTTCGAATTTGTTAAGCCTGAGGCAATTGAATGGTACAAAAAGAAATCTGCGCTTCTTAAGGCAGAAAACGGTGGTAAGCCTGTACCATCCCTTATGTTTCAGCACATACCAATGCTTGAACAGCTTGAGCTTATAGAAGAATGTGATAAAACTGTTAAGGGTGCTGTAAAAGGACCAGAAGGAAAATTTTTTAAGCTTAAGGCCGGGGTACCCGGTATTATGGGTGAATACCCTTGCACTGTAGAGAAAAAAACAGGTCAGCTTGAAGCAATCAAAGAATGTGGTGATGTTAAGGCTGTTGTATTCGGCCACGACCACCAAAACTGCTTTATTGGTACTGTTGACGGTATTGAATTAATTCAAACCTCCTGCGCCTCATTCCGTTGCTACGGAAACCGTTACAGAGGTGTTCGTGTGTTTGATATATACGAGGACGGCACATACGAAACAACCTTCTACACATATGAAGATATTTGTGGCAAATCCCTTTGGAATGAGCTATGCTACATATGGGATGCTGACGGAATGTGGAAGGCAAAAACGGCGCTTATTGCAGGTGGTGTAGCAGCTGTAGGTGCAGCTATAGGTGCAGCTATAGGTTTAGGAATATATTTCAGTAAATAGAGCTAAAAAACGGAGGATTTTTATGAACGGTGTTAACGTTATATCTCATAGAGGTGCTAATCAGGTAGCGCCACAAAACACAATAGCAGCTTTTGAAAAATCTATTGAAATCGGCTGCGACGGTTTTGAAACAGATATACACCTTACTAAGGATGGTATTCCGGTTGTATGCCATAACTTTACTATAGATGAAACTTCAACAGGAAAAGGCGCTATTAAGAATATGACTCTTGAGGAGCTTCGTCAGTATGATTTTGGCAGCTACAAGGGTGCAGAGTTTGAGGGTGTTAAAATCCCCACCTTAGATGAATTTCTTGAAGTAAGCAAAAAAATGGGCGACAAAATGAGTGTGCTCAACATAGAGATTAAGAGCGAGAAATTTGGTGAGGCAGGTACAGATATAGTTGTAAAAGCCATAGATGCAGTTAAAAATCACGGACTTTTTGATAAGCTTCTTATTTCAAGCTTTGATCCATCGGTGCTTGTTGTTTGCAAAAAGGTGGATAAGGCTTGTAAAACAGGTATTCTTTATAGTCCGGATAACCTTATATCACTTAAAATAGCTACGAGACCCGTTAGCTTCTGTAAGGAAATAGGTGCAGATGCTTTGCATCCGTTCTTTATGTATGTTACCCGTCTTTACGTTGAAAGAGCTCACAGGGCAGGTATACAGGTCAACCCTTGGACGATTAATAAAGAGTCTACAGCCAAGCACCTTATTAAATTAGGTGTGGACGGACTTATTACAGATAATCCGGGACTTATGAATGACGTATTGTCGAGATAAATAAAATCAAGAATAAAAAAATCCTCTATGAATAACTCATAGAGGATTTTTTTTAGTTTGAATTATAAATCACTAAAGCCTGAGCCACCGATGAATACATAAAGTATCTGGCTGATAATGTATACAAGGTCTTTAAGAAGGTAGCTGAAATCAAGGTAAGCTGAATTTTCTTCATCAACCTCAGGTTCGGTTTCACCGTTTTCAAGTGCTTCAATCTTTTCACAGATGTTGTAGAAACGTCTCTCTGCTTTTTCTGTTTCGAAGTTGTTTATAATAGTGTTATCAAGCATTTCGGTAACCTGGGCAATTGCGCCACTAAGCTCTTCTTTATATTCATCAGGAAGAGCTGTAGTATCATATTCCTGCATTTCAGCAACGTCCTTCATAAGGCCCTTAACCTGTCTTGAGTTGTTGAACTGAGGGAATACATCAGGGTAAGAATGTACGCTTGTGAAGTTGCTATCCATAAGTATTGAAGAAGCAAGCTTCATAAATACGTCGTTTGAAGCTGAGCTTTCATGTGGCTGATTGTAGAAATAGAAGGTTGTTTCAGGAAGAAGACCTGTACGTGCATCAATAAGGTTACGTGGGTCCTTGTGGTTGTGGTTTGCAGGGTCTGTACAGTTATCAAGCTCTGCAGGTGTTACGTAATCTTTAGGGAGCTTAACATTGTTGTTTACACCGTATGCACCCATTGATGTTGAGTCGAGCTGAATGATACCGTCTGCAGGTACATCATCCCAAGAATCTACAAGGTGGTAAAGAGGTATGTTGTAGTCAACGATATCAAAAATAAGAACACCGTCATCCTTAGCTTTAAGAATGTTAGCATCAGAATTAAGCTGTGACTGGTAGTACCAATCGGTCTGCTCTACAATCTTTGCAGTAGCTTCATCTGAAAGGTATTTCTCACGTGCGCCCGGATAGTTCTCTGTTGGGCAAAGACCCCAAAGGCAAGTTGAGAAACGAGCATAGTCTGTAATAAATACATCAAATACTGTATCAAGAATGTTGTTAAGGTCAGCATTTGGGAAAATACGAAGCACAATATTAATTGCGTAGCTGAGTACATCGTCTTCACCGAGAAGAGCAGGAATCATATCACGGTAAAGCTCATAATCCTCATCAATAAGGCCATATTCCATAATTTCACCAACAAGGGTAGAGCCGTTAAGTGCAGGAACTGCAAAAACTATCTTGTTGATATCTTCTGCTAATGATCTGCCTTCATCGGCATAAATCTGCATTACAGCGTTAAATACTGAACCACCCTGGCTGATTGGTACAATGTTTACCTTATCGTAGCCTGAATCTTCTTTTACAAATTGAATGTAATCGCAAAGTCTTTGTGCAACGCTGATTATATTATCAAGTGAAGCATATGAGAAAACATAAAGCTTATCTCCACCTGCGTGCTTGATATAGTATTCCATTGGGAAATGGTCAAGAATAGTCTCCTTATCGTGCTCTGAAAGACCGTCGAAGGAGTCATTGTACGCTGTAGCACGAATATCGTTAATAAACTGACCGTTTTCATCGAGCTGTTGCTTGCCGAACAATGTTTCGCTAAGTATGTCGGCAATAGCGTTAGCTGCCATCTGCTCTTTATCCTCTTGGTCTATAACAAGGTCAACAATAGGTACAAGAGCTTCCTCAACAGCCTTACCTACAATTTCTTCTGTTGTGTCAAGGAAAAATGGCATTTCGTATGGCTCGCCGTTTGCGTTAAGTGCTACTTTGCCGTTTTCATCGTAGTACTTTGTTTCGCTCTGGAAAAGGCCGGGAACAATGATTGTAGGAATAACATCATCGTCAACGGGTACATATGGTTTTTCGCCACCAATAAGTACTGCGTTTGTGCTGGTAGCAAAGCTACTTGCGAGTAACACAAAAACAAGTAGACTTGCAATAAGTTTTCTGCATTTTTTCATAATAACAATCCTTTCGCATTGTATTGTAATTATACAAATACAATTTTAGCAAAAAAAAATAAAAATGTAAATATTTTGTTAAGAATTAATATACCAAAATTTAGCACAATAATATGTATAATATTACTTAATTACATATTATTGACAAAAGCAATATGGATGGTAAAATTATATTAGTATGTAAATTTTGAGGGAGAAAATAATGATTTTATCGCAAACAACAACCTGTGCAGTAAAATTCGGCGATGAAAAAGCAATTGAGCTTATAGCCAAAGCAGGCTTTGATGCTGTTGACTTCAGTATGAACGATTTACAAAACGATAACAGCGTTTTACTTAGCGCCAATTTTAAAAGCTATGTAGAAATGCTGTGTGATGTAGCTAAGAGGAATAATGTGTATTTTAATCAAGGGCACGCATTAAGCTATGTGTATCACGAGGATAAAGAAATTGCTCGCAGGCTTCTTATAGAGCGTAATATAAGAGCTCTTGAAATCGCAGGTCTTATGGGTATAAAAACACTTGTAATTCACCCTGTAGAATCGGGAGATTACATAGGCAGGGAGCAATATGTATTTGAAGAAAATGTTAAATATTTTAAAGCTCTTTTACCCTATGCTCATAAGTATGGTGTTAAGCTTGCCTGTGAAAATATGTGGTGTAGTGATAAGAAAAAGGGAGTGCGAACAGGTAGCGTTTGCAGTAACCCGTATGAGCACGCTTATTATGTGGATGCAGTAGCTGATGAGATGCTTGTTGCTTGCCTTGATGTAGGGCATAGTAGCATTGCAGGCAGACAAGCACAGGATTGTATAAGAGTTTTAGGCAAAAGGCTTGGAGCCTTGCATATTCACGATAACGATTACCTTGATGATATGCACACTTTACCCGGATTAAGCGAAATGAATTGGGATGAAATTACAAAGGCGCTTGTTCAGGTGGATTACCAAGGTGATTTCACCTTAGAAACAGACCATTTTTTTGATTCTCTTTGTACTGTGGAGGAAACAGAGTGTGGCTTAAGGCTCGCTGTTTTAATCGGCAGAAAATTAATAAACAAAATTGAACAATATAAGGCTTGAGGTGCACAAAATGAAATATAAATTTAATCGAAAATTTTGGCTTACTGTTGTTTTCTTTGGTGGTGTTGCAGTTTTAGGAATTTGCGTTCTTTTGGGCATTATAAAAGATGAAATCGGTGCAGCAGGAGGGGTAATAGATAAAAGTATAGCTTCACCGGTAAATATAGCTATAGCTGTTTGTCTTTGTTCATATCTGTTAACTGCAGGTGTTCTTGTGCAAACCTATATCAACAATAAGGGTTGTGGTTTTACCGTTACAGATGATGGCATTGAAAATACCTTTATTGTATTTAATTTTTTTGCAATATACCTTGCTTTGCCTGTAAGGCTTATTCCTTGGGATGCAATTACCGGAATTCACGAGGAGGAAACAGGTACATATATAACGGTGGATAAGAAAAAGGTTCGCACAGGAGCCTTGGGACAATTGGTTTTAGGAAAATCAGGTTATTATTTTTGCAGGGGTCTTGTTACGCCACAGGTGCAAAAGCAGGATATTGAAGATTATATAAAGTTTTTAAAGAAAGCGCCAACAAACAAAAATTGAAAAGCTGAATAATGGCTTTAGTAAAAAACATAATAAAACAGCTCCGTTAGGTTTTTCCTGACGGAGCTGCTTTTATCCCTTATATTCTGTAGTAAATATAATTGAATCAGGTCTACCTTGGTGGGTATCGTACCCATGTTAAGCAACAACTCTGTTTTTACAAGGTGATACAAGCAGGTTTTAGCTGATTTTATTTATAAAGCTTTGGCATTTCGGTCATTCTAAGCCTTGCACAGCCGTAGGGCGAAAGCTTGATTTGCTGAATATCCGAAACAGGCTTTGTAGATTTTGGTGCTTTTCTGCAAACAGATTTATAAGGGAATTTAAGTCCCCAGTCAATTTGCTGCATATTAGCTGTTATTGTTACGGGTGGATTACCCTGAGAGAAAGGAATATCACCGATGCCATTGAAATTAACTTGCAGGCTATTGTTGGAAAAACCGTAATTCCAGTTGGATTTCGGCACAAACTGATAGTCGCAATAAGGGTATTTTCTTTCCACACCTTTTTTTACATATTCTCTCATTATTTTTTCGTATTCAATGGGTATACTAAAGAGCAGAGAGCCCATTTGTAAAGCATAAAGCTTTCGTGGTCTTTCTTTGAAATACGGTACAGCTTGAAATTCTAATTCGATTTCGGTTGTACCTTTTTTTATTGCAATTTCAATATTTTCAGTATTTTTGCATTCTCCATTGATTTTTAGGTCTTTTGCAAAAGAGGGGATTCGAATTACAAAATCAAAATCCCTCTGAGCCTCTATGCAATAGTGTGCTTTGTTTTCAAACGGATAATTTGTGTTAAGTGTAATTTTAACACCATCCTCATTTAAAACAGACGGAAGCATAACGGAATTAATTATTTTACCCTCGTTATGCATAAATGCTGAAAGAGCAAGCTTTGGCCAGCCTTGGTTAAAGTTAGCAGTACAGCAACCAAAGTTTGGCTCAAGTCCAAAGGTGTGTGCATATGGACCGTTTGTGCTGAAGGGAGCCATAATCATCGTTTTTTGGCAGGCAACCTGGTTTACCATTTGCACGTATTGGTGCGTCCACATATCCTCGCTAAGCGTAGCAGGTAATGCATTAAATGCAAGCACCTCAAGGCGCTCTGCCCATTTGTTATCACCTGTGTGAGCATATATTTCCTCGTAGGAATACATCTGCTCTACTACAGAACAAAGCTCGGTTCCTCTTGTTGGGTCAAGTCCCGAAAGCACCTCATCACCTGTAAAGCCTTCAAAGGCAGTGCCGTTATATTTATGTAAAATCTCACGGAGCTTTTCAGCGTTGTCGATATAATCTTCACCTAAAAGTTGGTGAGAAACGGCTTCGCTTTTCAGCATCATAGTAATGTTAACAATGTGGGTATTTCTGCGCCAAATGTGGCTCGGCTTTTTCCATTTTTCCACTGTTGTGTTGTAATCAAAGCCTTGCTCTTTAATAATTTTTGCAAGCTCCTTTATCCACTCCTCGTTATATTTTTCGTATAAAAAGTTAAGTGTTATAAAGGCTTCAAACCACCTGTATTTTGCCCATTTAAAAAGCTTTGCTTCGCCACTTTTAAGCAATTCATAATAGTTTTTAAAGGCTTTGTAAATTGCTATAGGTACTCTTTCATCGCCGGAGCAGTTGTAGTAAAGCACAAGTGTTTTACCTATAAGCTGTAGCGCCCAAGTGTCGTATTTTGCTCTTTCCTCTTTTTTGCAAGGGCAAATCCAGCCGTCCTCTTGCTGCATTGAAAGAATAGAATCAATATATCTCTTTGCAACGGCGATTAATTCTTCATTTTCTAACAAATATGCAAGAGGGATAAAGCCATCAAGCCAATAGGGTACTCTTTCCCAACCCTCACAGCTGCCACCAACCCAGGCGCTATCGCGTATATCGGGCCAAATTTTATGTAGGTTACCACTTAAGCCCTCTGCCTGTATCTCTAACTGACGGCGTAGCCAGCCCTGTGGCTTTATTTCTTTAGATGTGTAAAAATTCCACTTTTTCATAATTAAATTACCTCAGTAGCTTTTTCGGTTTCTTTTACAGCAAGTCCTTTTTTTATGAGGAAATATAAAGGGATAATGGCTAATATGCTTACTATACCTGCCCAAAGGAACATATCCTTTGCAGGAACGATTATTTCTGCATTAGCTTCGTTTATTATAGTTCTTGCTGCATATTTACATGCTGTTTCACCAAGGAATGGACCTGTAATCATAGGAATAAGCACAACAAAAATCATTCGTATGCCCTGAAAAAGACCTGCCTTACCATCGGGGATATAGTCTTTAACAGTAGCACCAAACAAAATATTAACAAGGGCATTACCCAGCACAACAGGTACAATGCTGATAAGAATTACGTAAATATTTGTACTTGTTGAAAGCAACAGGAAGCCTAAGGTTAAAACAATAACACCTGTTACAAGGCAAAATCCCTTTTTCTCGGTTGAAAGCTTAAGAAGAGTTACTATGCATGCAAGGGTAATAATTAAAACTATTACTGCAGTAATTATAACGGGTACCTTTAAAATATTTTCTACACCACCGTTATCGGGGATAACAACGTATTGAACATATGTAAGAAGATAAGGATAAAAAACCTGGAATGCAATAATTGCAAAGCAGAAGGCTATAAGAGCAAGGTAAAGCCTTGCATTTTCTTTTATAACAGAAGGTCTGAAGCCGTAAATAAGGTCTGCCCAGTAGTTGGAGGAGGTTTTTATTTGAGCAGTACGTGGTGGGTCTTTAATAAGGAAAAGATCTGCAACACCACAAAGTGTTACAATAATACCTAAGCCAATAAAGAAAACCTTATATGTAATAGTTCCTGCTTGTGCAAGGCTGCCGACACCTGTTACGGCAAAGGAGGATATAGTACCTACAACAGATAGCACGGTTTCAACAGCAGGACGTTGTTTAGGAACCGTAACATCTGTTACCCAGGCCTGGAAGGCAGCATCATTACTTGTGGAGCCCATAAATGTCATAACAATATCCATAATTATAACAAACCAAACTGTGCAGCCGAGAATTTTTGCTTCGTCTGTAAGGTTAAAAAGGTTTGCAACATTTTCTTTTGAAATAAAGCCAAACATTGCAGTAACTATACCCCATAGAATATAGCCTACGGAAATGAACATTTTACGGTTTTTGAGCTTATCGCTAAGGGCGCCCATTACAAAGGTTGTGAGCACTGCAGCAATAGCTGAAAGGGCAACCATTCGTGAAACAGCTGTTACAGCCTCCATTGAGCCGAGAATTGCCGACTGTGATACATCGGCATAAATTTCATTTGTAATAAATGTATTAAAATACATATTTTCGGTATTCCATGCAATACCACCCATAAAGCAAAAGAGTGAAATTATAAACCAATTCTTTTTGCTTAGCTTTTCTTTATTGGCATTGTTATCTTCCTTCCGGTGTAAGTAAATTACTTGTTATTTTAGCATAAGAATAAAGTGATTTCAATAAATAGATAGTATGATTGTATTTGCAAAAAACCGAGCAGATTTTTTAAACTCTACTCGGTTAATATAAAATTAAAGCTTAATCTCCACAATTAAAGAAGCAGCGTACAAGACAGGCTGTTGAAGTTACAGTAAGGAAAAAGAAGAAAAGGAGTGCACCTGTAATGATTGCACCGATTACGCTGGCTATAGCAAACTCAATGTTAAGCAGTACAATTGCGAGTAGTATTGTGCCCACAACACCTGAAAGGAGCGCTGTAATTATGCTGCATAAGCCCTCACAGCACCCATCTCGGTAAATAGCGCCCGAAATAAGTGTTAAACCGAGATACGCAACAGCAATAGCTAAAAGCACTTGTAAAAAGGCAGGTGCAAGGGTGATAGTACCTGTTATTCTGAGGAAAGCAGTAACTATACCTACAATAAGACTCACTACTACTGCTATAAAGGTACAACCAGGACGGCAGCTTCTGCATGATGTTGACAAAAAATCACCTCCCACACCATTCTATGCGATTTGGTTTGAGAGGTGAAAAGGGTAGAGTAACTCTTGGTCTTACCTTGAATTTTATTTAAGCGGAATCATAAAGCAAAGTGATGCTATACTCAATATTGCTATAAAGCTTTTTAAAAATGACTGAATAATCAGCTTAGCAGATACACTATCATTTTTATTTACGGATTCCTTATACATACGCTTTTTAAGCTTAAAATATCGTAAATAATGGGTTGTATCACAAATTTTAGCATATTTCTTTCTTAAATAGCCATATTCCACAATATTTTCTACAATTATGTTATAAAAAACAAAAATCGCAATATGTACGAACACGGTTATAAAAACAGCAAAATCGCCAATCAAAAAATTAAAAATAATGCTCAACGTAACCAAAATAAGCTGGATTACAATAACGATGTTATTCATAAAAACAAATTTTTTCATTTGCTCAGTTTTTTCGGTCATATTCATTTTATCAGCCACCACCTTGGAATTATTATAATGCTAACAGAAAAAGTTTTCAACTCTAACAAGCTATTGCTTTCGCAATGGATAAAAAAATCCTCGTTCCGAAGAACGAGGATTTTTTGGGAATACGTCGCATTTTAGAACCTCAGTACACTAACTAAAAACAGAAGCCCCTGTTACTAAGGCGAATAAAAAATTATCCCCTACGTAGGCAGAATGCTTCTGTTGATTCATTTTTCAAACCTGCAGCTACTAGGCCTCGGTGGAAAAACGAATTGGATTCTACCGAAAGTGCCACCCGGGAGAAACATCCCAACACCTACAGTAAAATACCTTGTTTAATATTTATTACAAAATTTCTGAAAAGTCAATCTGTTTGCCTGAAAGTTAATAATCAATGCGAAGCATTGTATATCATCAATTCCACAGGAATTGCATATCATCAACTTCGCAAGAAGTTGTATATCATCATTGCGAAAGCTTGATGCACCTTCGGTGATGAGATACAAGGGCGGCATTGCCACCCTTGATGATATACAGCCTGACGGCTGATGATATGCCATTGCTTTCGCAATGGATAAAAAAATGCCAAGTCCGAAGACTTGGAATTTTTTGGTGGAGACGGTCGGGATCGAACCGATGACCTCTTGAATGCCATTCAAGCGCTCTCCCAGCTGAGCTACGCCCCCGTGTTTTAAAGTAATAAGTAATAGTGAAGAGTGAAAAAGTAAAAGTTATAAAAGTGAAAATAAAGTGAAATGTGAATAAGCATATTGCACTTGTTTCTGTGGGTGATTATATCATTATTACTAAACTCAGTCAAGAATAATTAAAAAAATTTTAATATGCGTATGTTTTCGGGGCAAACTACAATAAAACAAAAACGAAAGGTGATACTATGATAGAACAAGATACAATAAGACTTTTGCGTGAATGTGATGCAGGTGTAAAAATGGGCGTTGCAAGTATTGATGATGTTTTAGATGATGTTAAAAGCCAGGGCTTGCGCCAATACCTTGCCACTTGCCGTAATGAGCATATTGAGCTCAGCAAGGAGATTAACGTGCTTCTTGATAATTACCAGGATGACGGTAAGGAGCCTAACCCAATGGCCAAGGGAATGTCCCATATTAAAACAACTATGAAAATTGCTTTTGAAAAATCAGATGAAACAATTGCCGATTTAATAACGGATGGCTGTAATATGGGTGTTAAGTCTTTAAATAAATACCTTAATGAATATGAGGCAGCGAGCGAGGTTTCAAAGGATATTTGCAAAAGACTTATTAACCTTGAAGAGAAGCTTGCGATTGATATAAGAGATTATCTTTGATTAGCAAAATTAAAATAAAAGGTGAAAGGCTCCGTTGTAACCAACGGAGCCTTTCTTAGGGGTAAATATGGAAATAAGGAGATAGGAATGAAAACTGTAATCAGCATCGGGAAGGGGTGGTTCCCTTTGCTGATTACAGTATATCACCTAAATTTTAAGTTGGTATTACAAGAATATGAACAATTTGAAAATTAATTATTTGTTGAAGAATTAAAGATATTTTGCGTTAAAGCTTTGCCTTAAAGCGATTGAGCCATCCTTCTTAACAGTTGTAATTGTGTAGCCCTGTGGCCAATCCTTTTCAGGCCATTTAAAACGGTAGTTGTCATAATCAAACATATTATAACAGCCGTAGCCACCACATTGGTTGTATACAAGTAGAATACCCTCGTACTTAGCTGCCCAATAGTTAACGTGGTCGTGTCCTGAAAAAATTGCTTGTGAGCCTGCGCGCTTCATTGCTTGGAAAAGCCCACTGTTATATTTGCAGCAGCCTACGTTTTCGAATTGGTCGCCGTAAAGTATTTCTGCCTTGCCTGATGGGGCGAAGGTGTTTTTTTCTATCTCATCGAAAACCTCGCAATACTCGGGAATCGGTATGTGCATATAAAGCATGGAATCAACCTTGCCGTATTCTTTTTTTAGTGTGGCAATTTCTCTTTCGTACCATTCAATTTGTGTAGGCTTTATGTAGTCGTATGCCCCTAAATCTATAACCTCTTGCGGAATATTATCTCTTGTTACGTGTGGTTCGCAGGTATCTCTGCCTGAGTCGAAAAGTACAAGGCTCTGGCGAAGCTCCGTTTCGCTGTTCATAATGTTTATAAGGTAATTACCAAAGCCGAATAACTCAGGGTCCCCAAATTTTGAAAGGCAGTGTGGGTAATCGCAAAAGCCTTTAAAAATAAAGTACTTAAAGTATTCCTTTTCCTCTCTTGCCTCGTGGTTGCCAAAGGCGTATGCCCAGTAAACACCAAGGTCTTCCATAAACTGCGCAAACTGAATTGTATCTAAATGCTGGAATTTTGTAAGGAGCACATCGCCTGTAAATATAATAAGGTCGGGCTTTTCATCACGTACCTGGTTTGCGAACATCTGAAGTGTTTTGTTAACATCCTCAGGTACATCGTACAGGTGCATATCAGTACCTGTCATTATCTTAAATTCACCATCATCAAATGTGCCGTCGTCTTTGATTTTCGCAATGTAGGTTGCGTTGTCTGTTTCTTTTATAATTTTAACCTTGCTGCCCACATATGGGTGGTCAACAGCTTTTATAAACATATTTTTTGCAAGCTTACCCTTTGATAGGGTGTGAATAGGCTTTTCAATATTAAGCAAAAGCTTAATTGCATTGGTTTGTAAAAAGGTTCTAACCGGTTTCATAAAATATCTCCTTTTAAGTAAAATGAACTTACTTTTGAACATTATAGTAGCATAATTTGTCAGGTGTTTCAAGACATTTAGTCAATGATTTGTTATACCCTACAAAAGCCGACTTTTTTATTTGTGTAATAGGTAGATATTTGTAAACAATGGGTGAAGT
The DNA here is from genome assembly GCA_045532505.1 of Acutalibacteraceae bacterium. GTDB lineage: Bacteria > Bacillota > Clostridia > Oscillospirales > Acutalibacteraceae > DTU089. Next base: position 18,498 of record JAZSGB010000075.1, read on the forward strand.
TTGTTGCAAAAAATCTATTTTGTGGTATACTATATATAGATGGAATTTAAAACTTTTTAGCTATAATTTGTGCTTTTGGAGGTGCTTTTTTCTTGAAAACCCTATTCGTTTATTGCTCAGGTGATGATGATATAAGCGCACTTTGCAAGGAGAGTGCATTCAAGAAAAAATCAGCAAAAGCTGTTCAGCTTGCAAGCTGCTCAAGTAAGCTGTTTTTGTTGCATAGCCTTGCTAATAAAAATAAAGCAGAGCAGCCGGCTTTTAACTGCGATGTGCAAGTAGAAAATTATGAAAGAATTATTATTGCTTGCGATGAATTTATAGGCGAAATTCCACCGGCAGTAGCTACATTTGTAAACAATAACGATTTCAGATACAAAAATGTTGATTGTATTGTTTTTGGTGAGGGTCGTGGTGTAAATAAGGCTAAGGATTCTCTCAAAATGAAGGTTGCGCTTTCCGGTGGCACTGTTAGAAATTGCATTTGCCTTTCCTCGCGAAAAATTAAACGTGAGGGTGAGGATTTATTATTTAGTGTACGCCACCGTATAGCGATATAATTCAGATGTGCTTTAATGTATAAAAATATATAGTTTTTTTTGTTAAATTTTACATTTACTTTTGGGCTGTTTTCGTTGACACGAGACAGCCTTTTGTGTTATATTTATTGTGTACACGTTTACGATAGGGCGTAGTTTACCCTTTCGTAAAATCACGTTAACTTTTCGTTAAAAAAGTTCAAATTTTGTTAACACTTGAAAGGAAGATAATTTTATGAAAAAAGTATTATCTTTTATCCTCTGTGTGGTTATGGTCGCTTCCGTTTTTACTGCAGCAGCAGTAAGCGTTAGCGCAGCAGCACCCACAGATGTTATGGATGTTGTTACCTCAGGCGTAAGCAACGGCAAGGTAACTTACGACATCTATCTCAAAAAGAACGTAAGCCTTGTAGGTGCTATTGTAAGGGTTGTGTATGACCCTGCAGTGCTTAAACCGGTCAGTGGTGGCGCTCACGCTTCCTCTGCTTCTGTACAGGGCCTTTTTGCGAATGGTATGGTAAGCGGCACAAACAATACCTATGCATTGGCTTTTGCAGCAATGAATGACTATACAGTAGGTAACTCAAATAAAGCGTTTATGACAGTTACATTTGAGGTTATAAGCAAAAGCTACCCTAAAACAGATGTTAACTTCTACTGTGTAGAGTTCAATAGCTCTAATACAAGCCTTAAAATCGAAAAGAATGATACAAATCCACCTCTTCTTGAGAAGGTATCAACAACCACATTAGGCAAAACTAACTATGTCGGTGTTTATTCATACGAAAAAGGCCTTCGTGTAGAGTGGAAGGCAACCCCCGGTGCTACAAAGTACGAGGTGTTCAAGAAAAACAGCGCCGGCAAATATGTTTCATTAGGCACAACAACAAAGCTTTATTATGATGACCCTAATGTTGCTGCAAATGCAACTGCAACATATATAGTAAGAGCTCATAACGGCTCAGGTATAGATGCGGGCGCATCAACCTCTGTATCAGGTCAGTTTGTTAAGCCTACAGATAAAATTACAGCTACACTCCAGGCAGACAGCATCAAGGTTAACTGGTTGGCAGTTTCAGGTGCAACATACTACCAGGTGTACAGAAGAGTAATCAACGCTAACGGTACTCGCTCAGGCTGGACCTTCCTTGGCAAGAAGGATGCAAAGACTCTTACCCATACAGATAAATCGGGTCTTTCAAATAATACTCAGTACGAATACACAGTTCGTGCATACACAGCAAAAGGCGCAAGCGGTGTTTGCAGATTTGCAGCTGTAAGATTTGTGGCTGCGCCTACAGTTACTGTTAAGGCAGTTACAGGTGGCGTTAAGGTAAGCTGGAATGCAATCAACGGTGCAAAGAGCTACAATATTTACCGTATGTACAACGGCGATAAGCATTGGACATATATTAAAACAGTTTCTGCAAACGAGTTAACATACATCGATAAAGCAGCAAACTCAGGCAGAAATATTTTCTACACAGTAAGAGCTGTTACACCAAACGGTGCAAGCGCATTTAAGTCAGTTAAAATTTCATATATCGGTATTCCTCACATCACAAGTGCAGCAAACGTGCTTCAGGGTGTTCAGGTTAAATGGAATGCAGTTCCTCGTGCAAATGGCTACAGAGTTTACAGACGTGCAGCAGGCGAAAAGCATTGGTCTTATATCACCACAGTTAAGGGCACAAGCTACCTCGATAAAACCTGTAAAGCAGGCGTTTACTACAGATACACCGTAAAAACTGTGTTCTATAGTATGTTCAGCGATTGTGAAACAGGTCTTCTTGTAAGACATATTCCTGCGCCTAAGCTTACATCCATTGCAAACACAGGCTCAGGTATACAGGTTAAGTGGCAAGGCTCCTCTGTTGCAGCACAGTACAGGGTTTACAGACGTGCTAACGGCGAAAAGAGCTGGAGCTACATCGGTGCAACAAAATCAACTCAGTATTTAGACAAGAATGTAACAAACGGTCGCTATTACAGATACACCGTAAGAGCCGTGAACGGCTACTACAGTGGCTTCGATGGAAACGGTCTTTTAATTAAAAGAAAGTAATTAATAAAAATCAGGCAGGTGTGGATATCTGCTCCTGCCTTTTAAAAGAAAATCCTTATCAATTTAGGAGGCTTTAATTTGAAAAAATCTCTGTCCATGTTACTTGCTGTGATAATGGTTTTATCGGTATTTTCAGTTGCCGTAATTCCTGCAGGTGCAGCAAGTGTAGAAAGCTTTTTTTCAGTTAGTGAAACTGATTTTGTAAATGATGAAATAACCTATACCGTTAATTTAAAGGGTGGGTTAACAAAAATCGTTGGTGCAATTGTTCATGTTGAATACAACCCTAACGATTTAAGTGTAGCAGAATGTTCAGCTGCAAGTGCATTTGCAGGTGGTATGTTCGAAAAAGGTTATGTTGGTGGCGCTCCCGGTAAATACGGCGTAGGCTACGTTAATGCAGACGGTGTTACATTAAGCGCAGATTCTGCATTCTTTACCGTTAAATTTAAAGCAATATCTGAAGACAGACCTATAACAGCTGTTAAATTCAGCGTTGTTGAGCTTAAAACAAACGATGGTGTTGATGCTAATGAGCATACAAAGGCAGAAGCTGCACAGCTTTTCCACACAGATTCCTTCCATACATTGAGCAGACCTGTTATAACAGCTGTTGACTCATACGGCACTAATGCTCTTAAGGTACAGTGGAATGCTTGCCAGGGTGCAGACAGCTACAACGTATACCGTAAAACCGGCAATAACGGTTGGGGTACACCAATTGCTTCAGGCATTACAGCAGTTGAGTATGATGATACTACCATCAGTAACGAAACAGTATATACATACCTCGTTACAGCAGTTAACGAGGACGGCGAAACAGCAATGGTTGGCAACGGTAAAGCAGGTATGAACTTCGGTGCTATTACAGATGTTTCTTGTGCTCCTGCTTCAAAGGGTATTACTGTTACTTGGGGTGCACTTTCAAGTGCTGTTAAGTATGATGTTTTAAGAAAAAAGGTTTCCGACACAGCCTTCACAACAATTAAAACAGGCGTTACTTCAACATCTTACACAGATGAAACAGCTGTAAGTGGCCAGAAATACAACTACGCTATTCGTGCATACAGTCAGGCAGGCTATACAGCAGCAACATTAATGGCTAATCTTCCTGTAGGTAAGTTTATTGCTATGCCTGTAATCGGTCTTAAAAACACACTTAAAGGAATAGAGGCTACCATTAACGCTGTTGGTGGTGCAAGCAAATATACAATCACTAACGGTTCAGAAAGCCGTGTGATTAATGCAAGCGATTTTGATGGCAACACATATTCACTTGTATACACAAATGTAGCCGATAATACAAGCTACACCTTCAATGCTACTGCAGCAGATAGTGAAGGTCTTAAGAGTGATGTAACAACAGCTCAGATTAAAAGATTAGGCACACCTGCTCTCGGTGCTATTGAAAACGTAGATAGTGGTGTTAAGCTTAGCTGGAGTGCAGTAAATGGTGCAACACAATACGCTGTTTACAGAAAGGCTCCCGGTGCAACAGCATTTACATTCTTTACAAGAACAACAGATACAAGCTTTATTAATGCAAGTGCAGAAAACGGCAAGCAGTACAGCTACACAGTTGCTGCAGAAAATGCAACAGGTACAGGTGCATACAATGCATCAGGTAAAACTATAATCCGTATTGCTACACCTGCAAGCGTAGCTGCAAAAACAACTGCAAACGGTGTTACAATTACCTGGTCTGCAGTTTCAGGTGCACAGAGCTACAATGTTTACAGAAACGGCACACAGGTAGCAAGTAAGGTAACAGCAACTACCTATACAGATAAGCCTGTAAAGAATACTGAATACACATACACAGTTTGCGCAAATATTGGTGATTACAGCAGTGCTCGTACAGCAACAGGTGCACAGGGTATGGATTTCGGTACAGTTACTACAATAAAATCCACACCAATTCAGAATGGTGTTACTATCAGCTGGAATAAGCTTGATAAGGCACAGGGTTATAAGATTTGGAGAAAAACTGCAAGCGATGCACAGTATGCAAATATCGCTACAGTTACATCAGGCACACAGTATAATGATACAAAAATTTCAAGTGGTGTAGTTTACTACTACATTGTTGAAGCATACAACGGTAAGTGTATTGCTGAAATGACAGCAGCTCCACTTCAGGTTATGTATCTTTCAGCTCCTACATTTACAGCAAAGAACAGTGGCGATAACATAAAAATCAAAATTAACGCTGTATATGGTGCAAAAAGCTATGTAATTGAAAGAGCAGTTGGTACAAGCACAGCATTTAAGCAGATTGCAACTCTTACAGATGGTAAGGTTGAATATGTTGATGTTGACAACAACGGTTCAAACGATATTGTTGCAGGCGAGAAATACACCTACAGAGTAAAGGCTGTTGCAGGAAATGTACAGAGCTTCCCAACAACAGTTTCAATGCACAAAATGATTGCACCTCGAATTTACTCATTCTACAATGAGGTTGCAGGTGTTCAGATTAAATGGACTGCAGTTGCAGATGCAACACAGTACAAGGTTTACCGTAAGCTTCCTAACGAAACAACCTGGAAGGTTATTACAACTACAGGCAAATCAAAAACAGAATTCCTTGATGCATCTGTAGTAGGTAATGTAGCATACCAGTACACAGTTGAAGCTAACACACCTGATGGATGGACAGGATATACTGACGGTATTGAAAACCGTTTCATTGAAACTCCTGACCTTACAAGCAGAGCAAATGCTGTAGGTGGTGTTACAATTACATGGAAGCAGGTAGCAGGTGCTACAAGCTACAGAATCTATCGCCGTGGCGCAGCAACAAACTATTGGTACTACCTTGGTGATGTTCCTGCAACGCAGAGCTCCTTCCTTGATAAAGAGGGTACAGCAAAGAGCCAGATTAAGAGTGGTAACTACTACAGATACACTGTAAGAGCTGTTTACCTCGGTCAGGACAGCAAGGGTGCAAGGCACGAAAGATATAGTGGCTTTGATACAAACGGACTTTACCTTAAGTACGTTGCAACACCAAAGCTTACAAGCATTTCTAATGCAGGCTACGGCAAAAACGAAGGTCTTAAGATTACCTGGAACAAGGTAAACGGTGGTGGCTCTACCTGGTACAGAGTTTACCGTAGAGGCGCAGGCTCATATGCTTGGAGATACTTAGGTGCTACCCAGGGTAATAGCTGGATAGATACAGAGACCAAGAATTATTCAGGCAACTACTACAGATATACTGTAAGAGCAGTTGCAGGTACAAAGGATACGGGCTGGTACAGTGCTTTTGATACAGGTGGACTTTACCTTAAGAGAGTTGCTAACCCAACACTTGTTAGTGCTGTAAAGAGCAACGCAGGTATCACAGTTAAGTGGGGCGCTGTAAGAGGTACAACAGGTTACTATGTATACCGTAAGCAGGCAGGCACAACATGGAAGCATGTGGGCACCTGTAAGGGTACAAACAATGTTGCCTTCCTCGACAGAACAGCAAGAAAGGGTGTAACATACACCTATACAGTAAGAGCTTGCTACGGTACAACCAGAAGCTCGTACAATCCAACAGGTATTTCCTGCAAGAGATAAACTAAAATTTAATCCCTCGTGCGCACGCACGGGGGATTTTGGGATAAAAGATATTTTCTTAGGAGAATTCTATGATTAAAAAATCATTATCATTGCTTTTATGTATAGTTATGATATTCAGCTGTTTTGTTTGTGTTGCTCAGGCACAGGATGACAGACAGAAAATGGAAGAAACAGTAAAATCCATTTTTTATGTTTCGAGTACACCGGTAAAAAACAGCGCAATTACATATACAATAAGCATAACAGCAAATCAAAAAAATATTGCAGGCGCAGCACTTCTTGTAAAATACGATAGTACAGTGCTTCAGCCTATAGGCTGTGCACCTGCTAAAAATACTACAAGCAATACGGGTACAACAAATAACTTTGAGGGTGAATTTGTTCACGGCGTTGTAAATGGTGATAACAACGCATACTCTATTGCTTATATGAACACATATGCTGTTTCAACAGATGGCAAGGCTAAGGCGTTTTTTGAAATGACCTTTAATGTGGTAGGAAACACCCGTCCTGCAACAGATGTTTCTTTCTATTGCAGAGAGTATTATTCTACAGCAGAGGCTGAAAAAAATATTTCTGCTTACGATGACCCTGTTGAAATAAGGAAATATGAAGATGTATTAACACTTGAAGCCCCCGTTGCAAGAACGATTACTGCTGTTGATAATGGCTTTAAGTTAAACTGGACACCTGTAATCGGTGCAAACGGCTACATTATATACCGTAGCTCACCTTCTGAGGGTAAAGAGGCAGTTGGTCAGGTTGGTGGTGGCAATTCATCAAGCTTTATAGATAAAAAAAATCTTGTGAGTGGTGCAACCTATACCTACACAATTGCTGCAGTAAATGATTTAGGCTCACAGAGTGTTGATTCCAATTCTCTTTTAAGTAAATTTATTGCAAAGCCCGTTATATCTAAGCTTGAAAACGTCGTTGGTGGCGTTGGTGTTTATTGGACAAAAACCATAGGTGCAGATAAATATAATATAATGCGCCGTAGTGAGGGTTCTGATTGGACTCTTGTCGCATCAAGGGTTTCAAGCCTTGATACATATTATAAAGACACCTCCGTCAAAGACGGTGTTGAATATGAGTATGATGTAAACTCTGTTGCAGGTGGTTTCGAAAGTGTTACAAGCGCTGCAGGTGAAAGGATAGTTTACGTTGCGTCTCCTGAGCTTAAATCTCTTTCCAATGTTCTTGGTGGCGTTGAAATTAAATGGAGTGCCCACAGCAGAGCTGCATATTATATTGTATACAGAAGAGAGATTTCAACACAAACAAAGCTTGAAAAATATGCAGAAACAAGTAACACAAGCTTTGTGGATTCACAAGTAAAATCAGGCGAAACATATACATATTCAATAGCTGTTGTAACAGCTGACGGCAAAGAAAGTGCACACAGCACAACAGGTCATAATATTACCTGTGTTGCATCAACCGTTGTAACGAGCCTTACTACCGAAAGGGCTGCAGTTAAGGTTGAGTGGCAGCCTGTTGGAAATGTAGACGGCTACGCAATTTACCGTAAATCTGCTGCATCTGCTGAATGGACATTGGCAGGTGTTGTTAAAAACGATGTTATTTCCTATAGCGATACAGGTGCTGCAAGTGGTGCTCAGTATTACTATGCTGTATGTCCTGTCAAGAACGAGTCGCAGGGTGCAAAGGTTGCATCAAGCCTTATATACTTTATAAAAGCACCAACAAATGTTGTTGCTAAAAATGAAGAGAACGGCATACTTGTTGCCTGGGATAAAATATCGGGCGCAACCTCTTATGTTATCAGCAAAGCAGACGGTGATGGAAACACATCATATTTAGGTAGCGTCAATACTAATTCATATTTAGATAAGGACGTTGTAAACGGTACTAAATATACATACACAGTTATTGCAGTAAATGATTTAGGCGAAAGTAAATTAAGTGATGTTTCCAACACATTATACAGATGGAATGAGGATATTCCTGCAAAGCCTGAGCTTGCTGTTGGTGGTATAAAGGTTACCTGGGAAAAGAAATCCTTTGCACAAGGCTATGTTGTTTACAGATGTGTGAATAACCTTTGGACACCTGTTGCAAAAACACAAGAGCCTACATACCTTGATGAAGATGTTGTTAGCAATACACAGTATTCATATGCTGTTGCATTGGTTATAAATGGTAGCGAAAGCACAGTATTTAAACCTGCAAAACCACAAATTAAATACGTTGCACCTGCAACTGATTTGGTTATAACAAACGGTAACAGGTACATATGCCTTACTTGGGGTGCTGTAGAGGGTGCACAAAAGTATTATGTGTATAAAGCAGATGCTGTTGACGGTGAGTATAAGCTTATAGCTACAACAGATGCAAATAACAGAAAAATTTACGATAAGGATGTTGCACCGGGTAAGGTAGCTTTCTATTCTGTAAAAACAGATAACGGTGAGCGTGTAAGTGTACTTGCTCCCGGTAAGCGTAATGCATACCTTGATTATCCTAAGCTTACAAGCGTTGTTAATGAGTATACAGGTCAAAAAATTACCTGGAATAAGGTAACAGGCGCAACTGCTTACAGAGTATATCGCAAGGTATACGGCGCAAAGTACTATACTTATATTGCTACAGTTGATGGCAATACTCTTTCATATACAGATACAGGGGCAGTAAACGGTAAAATGATGTGCTATACAGTCAGAGCTGCTAATGAAAACAGCTTGAGTGCATATCAAGGCAAGTGTATGACATATGTAAAAGCACCTACCGTTTCACTTTCTAACTCTCCAAGTGGTGTATACCTTAAGTGGAATAAAGTTGAAACTGCAGTGGGCTATAATGTGTATAGAAAGGTACAGGGTGCAAAGTATTGGAGCAAAATTGCATATGTAAATACACTTTACTATACAGATAAAAACGTTAAGAGTGGTACAAACTATGTGTATACAGTAAAGGCATACACAGGTAAGGTGCTTTCAGGCTGTAATATGGATGGCTGGGGACTTATGCACCTTGCAACTCCTGTGCTTTACTCACAGGCAAACGGCTACGGTGCTATTACTACCTTCTGGCGTGCTGTGCCGGGTGCAAAGTCTTATAATGTTTACAGAAAGGCAAACGATGAAACCTCTTGGACACTTGTAGGAACAACTACATCAACTCTTTACAGAGATGCAAATGTTAAGAGCCTTTCTACATACACATATACAGTAAGAGCTGTAAACGGTAAGAATATTTCAAGCTTTAACTACGCAGGCAGAACAATGAAGTACCTTACAGCTCCGACTATTCAGATTTCCAACTCTACCTCCGGTGTATATTTGCAGTGGGATAGAATTAAGGGGGCAAGCAGCTATTACCTTTACAGAAAAGCAGGTAACGCTAAAAACTGGACTAAGATTGCAACCGTAACAGCTAACTCATATTTAGATACAAATGTAAAATCAGGTACAGCATACATCTATACAGTCAGAGCGTACGGTTCAAAAACTCTCTCGGGCTGTAACTCCTACGGCTGGAAAACTGTTTTCTTAAATACACCTGAGCTTGTATCGGCCTTAAGCTACCCCGGTGGTGTTCAGCTTAAGTGGAAAAAGGTTCCTGTTGCAACCTGGTACGCAGTATTCAGAAAAGCAGAGGGCGATAAATCCTGGACGCTTATTGGTAAAACTCAAGGCAACTCAAAAGTAACCTTTGCAGATAAAACTGCACAGAAGGGCGTTAAGTATACATATACTGTAAGAGCTTGCTACGGAAATTATAAGAGCTGGTTTAAACCGGGAATAACCTGTAAAGCGAATTATTAAAGTACAAAAAAGGAGCTGTAAAAACTTTTCAGTTTTTACAGCTCCGATTTTTATGATTTTTAAGAATTAAAGTATTCAAAAATATCCTCTATGGAATTGTTTTTTACTTCCATAAAGCAGCCTTCGGGGATTCGCATATTTTCTAAATAGTGAGCATCCGAATCTGAAACAATTTTTAGTTTAGTCAGATATGGGTGCTTTTGCTTCAATTCAGATTCCTTTGATAAATCAAATATTTCTGCAAAAGTAAAGCCAAAGCTTTCATCAATTGTACCAAGGTTAGATAAAATGCTGAAGGATGGACGGTCTATGTGGGCAGGGTAGCATATACCACCAAAGCCTTTTACCGTCTCCACGGCCTTTGCACAGCTTATACCACTTGCTGTTATAAGCAGCTTTTCTTCGTAGCCTACTACCTCGTCAAAATCATTCATCTTTACCTGCTCACCAAAAATGTGTGGCTTGTTCTTTACGGGTGGCAAAGTAGAGTAAACATAATCTGAAAAGCTGTTAGCTTTTTCGCAGTCGGGGAAAAGGCAAACAATATGTACCTCCTCAGAGGTGCATAACTCCATACCTGCTATAACGGTAATGCCTGCTTCTTTACCTAATTTGACTACGGATTCACAGTTTCCACAGGTGTTGTGGTCGGTAAGCGCGATAGCATCGTAGCCCATAATTTTGGCCATATTCACAATGTTCCGGGGTGTCATATCCTTATCACCACAGGGGCTTAAGCAGGAGTGAATATGAAAGTCGTACGCAATTCTCATATTATTTTACTGATTTCGGCAGCAAGGGTGTATGAGTTCTTTTCGGTTGTAAGTATAACAACCTCTTGCTGTTCAGCACGGGTCTTTGCATCCCGGTCTAATGCAGCATTTTCTGTAAGGATTATACACGAAATTTCTGCAAGCACGGCAACACCGATAGAGTTAACATTACCCATAACAGTAAGCCAAATATTGCCCGGCTCTGCTCTTGACATTACCCAGCTTAAAAGATCACCACAGTAGCAACCGTCAATTTCTTTTTCTTCAGCAATGGCATCATTGCATAAATATGTTAAATTAAGCTTATTCGCAAGCTCTTTTACTGTCATATTATCAGTCCTCTTTTTTCTCTCTGAATGGTGCAGGAATAATACTGCTGAGCACATCACTGTCGTCAATATCCTGTAATTCTTCCCTTGCTCTGAATACACAGTCCTGCTCACTTGCAAAGCCTTTCACAACATCCTCAGCGAGAGCTCTGCAGCTTGGTGCACCACAGGTGCCGCAATCAAGACCCGGGAATATTTTTAACAGCTCCTTCATTCTTTCCATGCGCTCCATTGCCTCTGCGAAATTATCGGCAAGCTTCATAACATCATCGCAGGGCTCGATAGGGGTTTTGCAGAATAAGTATTCGGGCACTTCCTTTGTGGGGAGCCTGTTACAGGCGATTGGACTGTATTTACGCAGTCTTATAAGCCTTGTTTTTGCAATGAATGGGTTTTCGGCTGTGAGGCTGCCACCTACACAGCCACCTTGACACGCATTTAGTTCTATAAAATCTATGCTGTCAAGATTACCTCTTTCGACCTCTTCAAGAATTTTCATACAGTTTTCAATTCCATCAGCAGAAAGAGCATTGTCATTAAGTGTGCCGGAGGCTTCGCCACCACTTGTTGCCCAGCTTAAGCCAATAACACCTGACTCGTGCATTGCCATAAGCTCATCGGTGTCTTCTGTATGCTCCATTGCCTTGAGCAAAACAGGGTATATATCTTTAATAGATATAGCACAATCTATGTTTGACTTGTCAACACCAATAGGTTGCTTAAAGGACGTGATTTTTGCAGGGCAGGGGGTTATGAAGAAAATGCCGATTTCTTCAGGCTTTAGCCCGGTTTTTTGTACGGCTTTTTCTCTTGCGATTCTGCCTGCTTCCTCAACGGGAGCATTTATAAGAAGCATATTCTCAATAAGCTCCGGAAAGCAAACCCTTACAAGTCTTACAATAGCAGGGCAAGCTGAGGATATAACAGGTTTTATGGGGTTTTGCGTTTCCATAAAAATTCTTGTTGCATCGGAAATCAGCTCTGCAGCCTTGGATACCTCAAAAACAGCATCAAAGCCAAGCTTTGGTAAAGCGTTTAGAATAATGTTTATATCATCTAAATTATTAAATTGGCCGTAAAGAGCAGGGGCAGGCAAAGCAACGGTGTACTTGAAATCCTTGATTTTTTCAAGTGAATCGCTGCTTGCTGTTTTTGCATGGTGAGGACAAACTCTTATGCACTCACCACAGTCTATGCATCGCTCTTTTACAATATGTGCCTTGCCCTCTCTAACACGAATTGCTTGTGTAGGGCAACGCTTTATACAATTTGTGCAGCCACGGCATTTATCTTTGTCAAGGCGCACAGAGTGGAAATATGTACTCATAAAAACTCCTTTGTACAAGCTTTTATTTAGAGGTGATTACATAGGAAAAACCTTAAGCTTAATTGTTGTTCCTTTACCAACCTCTGATTCTATAACCATTTCATCTGTATATTTTTTTATGTTGGGCAGACCCATGCCTGCGCCAAAGCCTAATTGACGCACATTTTCAGGGGCTGTAGAATAGCCTTCCTGCATAGCCAAAGTAATATCGGGGATACCGGGGCCCTGGTCAGCGAGAACGATGTAAATACACTCCGGTGTAACCTCTACATCAATAACTCCACCACCACCGTGTATAACCATATTGATTTCGGCCTCGTATACAGCAATGGCAACCTTTCTTGTAAGTGCAGCGCTAAAGCCTAATTCCTTAAGAGCTTTTTTTATTTTACTTGATGCTTCACCTGCACAGGTAAAATCGTTACCACTTACATCATAATGTAATTTGAGTGGTTCCATTATATTCCGCTGCCTCCTTTGAGGCCGTTTTTGTATAAAAGACCACAGGCAGTAAACATTTCAAGGCGAGTGCCTAACAAAACAATATCTCTTTCTATTGCCAGGTCAATCATATCCATATCGGGATGCTTGCCTCTGACAAAAACAATGCACTTCATATCCATCATCTCAGCAGTTCTGACTACCTGAGGGTTTACAAGACCCGATAAAAGAACAGCCTGCTCTTTAACATATGCAAGTACGTCGCTCATCATATCACTGCCACAGGCAGTGAAAACTTCATTTTCTAAAAATTCCTCACCACAAATCAACTCTGCGTTAAGTATCCTTTTGATTTCGCTTATTTTCATAAATTTACCTCCGTAAAAAGAGTTTGAATATAACATTATTTTACCATAAAAATGATAAGATTTCTATACGTAAATAGAGTCAAAAGACGCTGTTTTTGATGTTTTCAAATAAAAAGCCATAGAAAAAAGCAAAGTGGTTTTGTGCAATTCGCAGAAATGTTAAAAAAATGTCAAAAAAGAGGAAAAAGTAAGATTTTTATATAGACATTTTGAAGCTGATTGTGATATAATTTTTAATGTATGTATGGTATGATACTATGCACCAATAGTGTGTATTAGTCATACATCAGCTACAGTAAATGTTTTTGCAAAAAATTTGCAAAATAACATATTTTGAATGGAGGAAATCTGAATGGTCAAGAAAATCAGCTCAATACCTTTCAAAGGTACTCCTGAGCAAAAGGCTCAGCTTGATGCAGTTATTGAAAGCTGCAAGGGCGACAAGAGTCAGCTTATGCACGTTATGCAGGAGGCGCAGGGTATTTACGGCTATCTCCCACGCGAAGTGCAGGTTATGATTGCAGAGGGTATGGATGTTCCACTCGAAAAGGTTTATGGTGTTGCAACATTCTACGCACAGTTCTCACTTTCACCAAAGGGCGAGTACGATATCTCTGTATGTCTTGGTACAGCTTGCTATGTTAAGGGCTCACAGCAGCTCACAGAAAAAATCTCTGAAATTCTCGGTATTCAGCCGGGTGAATGCACAGCAGATGGTAAGTTCTCTCTCGAGGAATGCCGTTGTATCGGTGCTTGTGGTCTTGCTCCCGTTTTCACAATTAACGGTGAGGTTTACGGTAAGATTACAGCAGACGATGTTCCCGGCATACTTGCTAAATATATGAACTGATAACGCTATGCGCGAATTATCATTAAATATCCTCGATATTGCTCAAAACTCTATTGCTGCAGGCGCCTCTCTTACAGAAATTCTCGTTAAAGAAGATACTGTAAAAAAAGAGCTGCTTATAGGAATATACGACAATGGCAAGGGGATGACAGCCGAGCAGGTTGAAAATGTGCAAGACCCGTTCTACACAACTCGTACCACTCGCAAGGTGGGTATGGGAATACCGCTTTTTAAAATGGCGGCAGAGCAAACCGGTGGTAGCTTTAAAATTACCTCGCAGGTTGGTGTAGGTACAAGGGTAGAGGCGCTTTTTAAAACCGATAGTATCGACTTCACTCCTTTGGGCGATATGGAATCTACTATTTCAACAATAGTATCCATGAATGAGGATAAGGATTTCATCTACATCCGTTCCGTGGATGGCAAGGAGTTTGAATTCTCCTCTGCCGAAATAAAACAGATACTCGATGGTGTTCCACTTTCAGAGCCGTCTGTTACAATGTGGATTGAAAGCTACATCAAAGAAAATACGGAAGAATTATTCAATAATTAACGAAAGGACTAAATACAATGAAATCAATTGAAGAGTTACTTGCTATAAAAGAAAAAGCACAGGCTCAGATTGCTGCTCGCGATGCTGACGGTAACGATGGTATCAGAGTTGTTGTAGGTATGGCAACTTGTGGTATTGCAGCAGGCGCTCGTCCTGTTCTTAAGGCCCTTACAGAGGAGCTTGAAAAGAGAAATGTTAAGAACGTAAGTGTTACACAAACAGGCTGCATCGGTATGTGCCAGTATGAGCCGATTATCGAGGTTTATGCACCGGGTAAGGAAAAGGTAACATATGTTCAGATGACAGCAGAAAAGGCAGTTAAGGTTGTTGCAAATCACCTTGTAAACGGTGAGGTTGTAAAAGAATACACTGTTGGTGCTATTACCGAATAAGGAGGAAAAATAAAATGTATCGTTCTCATGTACTTGTTTGCGGCGGTACCGGTTGTACCTCCAGCCACAGCGGAGAAATTATTGATGCTTTAAACGCAAAGCTTACCGAGCTTGGTCTTGCAGAAGAAGTTCAGGTTGTCAAAACAGGCTGCTTCGGTCTTTGCGCTTTGGGCCCGATTATGATTGTTTACCCTGAAGGCTGCTTCTACAGCGAGGTTAAGGTTGAAGATGTTGCAGAAATCGCTGAAGAGCATCTTCTTAAAGGCCGTATTGTAAAAAGACTTCTTTACTCAGAGACAGTTGAACAGGATTCTGTTAAGCCTTTGAGTGAAACAAACTTCTATAAGAAACAGCACAGAGTTGCACTTCGTAACTGTGGTGTTATTGACCCTGAAAACATCGAAGAGTACATCGCTTATGATGGTTACAGAGCACTTGCAAAGGCTCTTACAGAGATGACTCCTGAGCAGGTTATTCAGACTGTTATTGATTCAGGTCTTCGTGGCCGTGGTGGCGGTGGCTTCCCAACAGGCCGTAAGTGGAGCTTTACAGCAGCTAACAAGGCTGACCAGAAATATGTTGTATGTAATGCCGACGAAGGCGACCCGGGTGCATTCATGGACCGTTCTGTTCTTGAAGGCGACCCACACTGCCTTGTAGAAGCAATGACAATTTGTGGTTATGCTACAGGTGCAACAGAGGGTTACGTATATGTTCGTGCTGAGTATCCTATTGCTGTTGAGCGTTTACAGAAGGCTATTGACGATGCTCGTGCATACGGTCTTCTCGGTAAGAACATTTTCGGCTCAGGCTTTGATTTTGATTTGTTCATCCGTCTTGGCGCAGGCGCATTCGTTTGTGGTGAGGAAACAGCTCTTATGACATCTATCGAGGGTAACAGAGGTGAGCCTCGTCCTCGTCCTCCATATCCTGCAGTTAAGGGTCTTTTCGGTAAGCCAACTACAGAAAATAACGTTGAAACCTTCGCAAATATTCCACAGATTATTCTCCACGGTGCTGAATTCTTCAACACTATGGGTACCGAAACAAGTAAGGGTACTAAGGTATTCGCACTTGGTGGTAAAATTAACAACACAGGTCTTGTTGAAGTTCCAATGGGTACTACACTTCGCGAAATTATTGAAGATATCGGTGGTGGTATTCCAAACGGCAAAAAGTTCAAGGCAGCTCAAACAGGTGGTCCATCCGGTGGATGCCTCCCTGCAGACCTTCTCGATATCGAAATCGACTATGATAACCTTGTAGCTAAAGGTGCTATGATGGGTTCAGGTGGTCTTATCGTTATGGACGAAAACGACTGTATGGTTGATATTGCTAAGTTCTTCCTCAAGTTTACAGTTGATGAATCCTGTGGTAAGTGTACACCTTGCCGTGTAGGTACAAGAAGACTTCTTGAAATCCTTGAAAAGATTACAAGTGGTAAGGGTACAATGGAAGACCTCGACAGAATGGAGAGCCTTTGCAACTACATTAAAGAAAACTCTCTTTGTGGTCTTGGTCAAACAGCTCCAAACCCTGTTCTTTCTACATATCAGCGCTTTAGAGATGAGTATATTGCTCACGTTGTTGATAAAAAGTGTCCTGCAGGTGTATGTAAAGATCTTCTTACATTCTCAATTGATGCAGATAAGTGTATCGGTTGTGGTATCTGTGCAAGAAACTGTCCTGTAGAGGCAATTACAAGAACAGATTACATCGCTCCGGGCCACAAGCTTGCATCCTTCGCAATTGATACAGATAAGTGTGTTAAGTGTGGAGTATGTATGGGCAACTGTAAGTTTAAAGCTATAAGCAAATAAGGAGGAACTAAATCATGGTAAATATTAAAATTAACGGCTTTGATTATCAGGTTCCTGCCGGTTCCACAATTCTCGAAGCTGCTCACTCAGTAGGTATTGAAATTCCTACACTTTGCTATCTTAAAGAAATCAACGCTATCGGCGCTTGCCGTATCTGCGTTGTTGAAGTAAAGGGTGCTCGTAGCCTTGTTGCTGCTTGTGTTTTCCCTGTTAACGAGGGTATGGAAATATTCACAAACACACCAAAGGTTATCGAAGCAAGAAAAACAACTCTTGAGCTTATCCTTTCAACACACAAAAAAGAATGCCTTTCTTGTGTAAGAAGTGGTAACTGCGAGCTTCAAAAGCTTTGCAAGGACTACGGCATTGAAGATGAAAATGCTTTTGCAGGTGAGTTCATCAACTATCCAATCGATGCAAGTGCATCACATATGTATCGTGATAACGAAAAGTGTATTCTTTGCCGTCGTTGCGTTGCAGTGTGCGATAAGATTCAGGGCGTTTCCGTTATCGGCGCAAATGCTCGTGGTTTCGATACTCATATCGGTTCTGCATTCGAGTACAAGCTTGGTGATGTTGCTTGTGTATCCTGCGGTCAGTGTATCACAGCTTGTCCTACAGGCGCTCTTTCAGAAAGAGACGATACTCAGAAGGTATTTGATGCTCTTAATGACCCGGATAAGCACGTTGTTGTTCAGACAGCTCCTGCTGTTCGTGTTGGTCTTGGTGAAGAATTCGGCTACGAAATGGGCACAGTTGTAACAGGCAAAATGGTCGCAGCTCTTAAAATGCTCGGTTTCGATGGCGTGTTCGATACAAACTTTGCAGCTGACCTTACAATTATGGAGGAAGCTACAGAGTTCCTTGACAGATTCAATAAGAAGGAAAATCTTCCTCTTATCACATCCTGCTCACCCGGTTGGATTAAATACTGTGAGCACTATTATCCTGAATTTATTCCAAACCTTTCATCATGTAAGTCTCCACAGGGTATGTTTGGCTCAGTAGCAAAAACATACTATGCTGAGAAGATGGGTATTGACCCTGAAAAGATTTTCGTTGTTTCTGTAATGCCTTGTACAGCTAAGAAGTTTGAGGCTGAAAGAACAGACCACAGCGCAGTTAAGGGCCTTGCAGATATTGATGCATCTATCACAGTTAGAGAGCTTGCAAGAATGATTAAAAAAGCAGGTATCAACTTCAGAAGCATTCCTGATATGGAATTTGATGCTCCGTTTGGCCTTGGTTCAGGTGCAGGTACAATCTTCGGTGCTACAGGTGGCGTTATGGAAGCTGCTCTTCGTACAGCATACGAGGTAGTTACAGGTAACGAGCTTAATGACCTTACAACATTCAAGGCTGTTCGTGGCGTTGAGGGTGTTAAGGAAGCATCATACGACCTTAACGGTGTAACAGTAAATGTTGCAGTTGCTTCAGGTCTTGAAAATGCTAAGAAGGTTCTCGAAATGGTTAAGTCAGGCGAGAAGCACTACGACTTCATCGAAATCATGGCTTGTCCGGGTGGTTGTGTAAACGGTGGCGGTCAGCCAATCGTTCCTGCATCAGTTCTTAACTTCGATGATGTTAAGGCACGCCGTGCAGCAGGTCTTTACAGCGATGATGAAAATCTCCCTGTAAGAAAATCACACAAGAACCCTGATGTTGCAGCTATTTATGATGATTTCTTCGGTAAGCCGGGTAGCCACAAGGCACACGAAATTCTTCATACAGGCTATATTGCAAGAAAAAAGTATTAATTAACAATTAATATCTGAATTTATTCCGAGTGTTGAAAAACACTCGGAATTTTTTATTTGCAAAAGCCGTTTTTTGGGGGATGGAAAAATTTTTCAAAAAAACAAAATTTCTTCTTGACATTTACAAAGCTTTGATTTATACTATATACTCAAAATATAATGGATTAATATCTGTTATTATGTTTTCGCACAAGTTATAAATGCAAAAAATGTGCACAAAATAATCAGTTAATTATTTCTTTTTTTGGCCGATTTTATTGGTAAAAAAAGAATTTAGAATAAGAACGGAGTGATGTGTTTTATGGCAAAAGTAAAACCCGTAAAGCTCGGCAAGAACACAAGAATGAGTTTTGCTGAAATCAATGAAGTTATGCAAATGCCTAACCTTATTGAAATTCAAAAAAATTCATATCAATGGTTCCTTGATATAGGGCTTAGAGAGGTTTTCCGTGATATCGACGAAATTACGGATTACACGGGTAATCTTGTCCTTACTTTTGAAGATTACAGTATGGATGAGAAGCCGAAGTACAGTGTTCAGGAATGTAAAGAAAGAGATGCTACTTATGCAGCTCCATTGCGCGTTGTTGCAAGGCTTTACAACAAAGAAACAGGCGATGTTAAGCAAGAAGAGGTCTTTATGGGTGAATTCCCAATTATGACCGACAGTGGTACCTTTGTTATCAACGGTGCAGAGCGTGTAATCATTTCACAGCTCGTTCGTTCTCCCGGTGTATACTACGGCTACACACACGATAAGAACGGTAAAAAGCTTTTCACATCTACTGTTATTCCTAACAGAGGTGCATGGCTTGAATACGAAACAGACTCAAACAATATCTTCAATGTAAGAATTGATAAGAACAGAAAGCTTCCTATCACAACATTTATCAGAGCACTTGGTCTTTCTTCAAATGAGGAAATTTTCGACTTCTTCGGCGATGATGACCGTATTAAAGCAACACTTGAAAAGGATGCTACTAAAAATACCGAGGAAGCTTTACTCGAAGTATACAGAAAGCTTCGTCCGGGCGAGCCACCAACACTTGAATCTGCTGAGACTCATGTTAACAATCTTTTCTTTGACCCTCACAGATACGATATTTCCAGAGTTGGTAGATACAAATACAATAAGAAGCTCTCTCTTCTTGACAGAATCAGCGGCGGTGTTACAGTTAACGATATTTTCAACCCGTTCACAGGCGAGTTAATCGTAGAAGCAGGTGAAAAAATCACAGCTGAATTAGCAGACACTATCGACCGTGCCGGCGTTAAAGAGGTTATTCTTGACGTAGAAGGAAAGCACGTTAAGGTTATTTCCAATAACATGGTAGACCCTCTCGATTTCATTGAGGGTGTTACAGTAGATGAGCTTGAAGCTATTGCTATAAACGAAAAGGTTCGTTTCTCGGTTCTTAAAGAAATTCTTGAGGAATATGGCGACGATAAGGAAATACTTCTTGCAGTAATGAAGGAGCGTTGCGATGACCTTATTCCTAAACATATTATAATAGATGACATTTTTGCATCTATTAACTACCTTAACTGTCTTGATAGCGAGCTCGGCGATATAGATGATATCGACCACCTCGGTAACCGTCGTATCCGTTGCGTAGGTGAGCTCCTTCAGAATCAGGTTAGAATCGGTTTCACAAGAATGGAAAGAGTTGTTCGTGAAAGAATGACTCTCCAGGCACAGGATAACACAAAGGCAACTCCAAGTGCACTTATAAATATCAGACCTGTTATGGCTGCAATTAAAGAGTTCTTTGGTTCATCACCACTTTCACAGTTTATGGACCAGACAAACCCTCTTGCAGAGCTTACACATAAGCGTCGTCTTTCAGCCCTCGGCCCGGGTGGTCTTTCCAGAGACCGTGCAGGCTTCGAGGTTCGTGACGTTCACTATTCTCACTACGGCAGAATGTGTCCTATCGAAACACCTGAAGGTCCTAACATCGGTCTTATCTCATATCTTTCAACCTTTGCAAGAATTAACAAGTACGGCTTTGTAGAGGCACCTTTCCGTAGAATAGACAAGAAAACAGGTCAGGTTCTCGATGAAGTTGTGTATATGACAGCAGACGTTGAGGATAACTATTGCGTTGCACAGGCTAACGAGCCTCTTGACGAAAACAATTACTTTGAAAATGAGCGTGTAACTGTTCGTTACCGTGATGAGTTCCGTGAGGTTCCCGTTTCACAGGCAGACTTTATGGATGTTTCACCTAAGATGGTATTCTCAGTTGCTACATCTATGATTCCTTTCCTTGAGAACGACGACGCAAACCGTGCTCTCATGGGCTCTAACATGCAGCGTCAGGCAGTTCCGCTTCTTAAAACAGAATCACCAATCGTTGGTACAGGTATGGAGTACAA
>JAZSGB010000074.1:0-54921 GCA_045532505.1 Acutalibacteraceae bacterium
GGCGCCCCTGCTAAGGGCGTAGGTCGGGAAACCGGCGCGAGAGTTCGAGTCTCTCCTTCTGCGCCAAATAAAAAGGATACCTTTGGGTATCCTTTTTATTTTTGTTCTCAAAAAGTTGATAGAGAGACTCGAACTCCTCTCGGCGAAGCCTACACACACGGTTGTTTGCGTAGCAAACGCAAGGCAGAGCCTTGCGAGTCTCTCCTTCTGCGCCAAACAAAAAGAGCATCCTTTGGGGCACCCTCCGTAAGGAAGGTGGCCCATTGGGTGGCTCTTGTATCAAAATTAAATAATTGGCTTTGTTAAGCGGTGTAGTTATTGGCTATGCCGTTTTTTGTTACACACCTTTTCAAAGTGTGTAACCCACTATGACACTTTCACAGATGTTCAGTTCAAAGGTGTCAGTGGGTTTTGCATAAATATATAGTCTATGTCATACAAATGATTTAATTATGTTTGTTTCGTAATTCAATTTTTATCAAGCATAAAACAAAAATGCTATGAGAAACTTGCTCATAGCATTTTTTGCTTTATTTGATGATTTGTACCCAACTTTCATCAAACTCAACAACCTTAAGCACATCGGTTTTTGAGATGGTTGGAGGTTGTTTAATTTGGAACTTGATAGCACTCTCTGGTACTTCGGTATGAATGGTAAACTGCGAACCATGAGGTTGCCAAGTAAAACACACTCTTTCGTTACGGTCTAGGCCTATCAAGTTACCATTGGAATTTACATTCCAATGGTAATCTGTTGTTCTAAATCGTTGTGTATCTTCTTCAAATAAGCGATAAGATAAACAATCATAACTACGAACTAAAACGGCGGTTCTCACACTACTGTAATGGTCGGTAGCGATATTGATTCGCTCGTTCCAGATATTCAAAACTGCCTCACCAGTTTTTTGCACGTCTTTGTGCGGGTCGGTGATGCCGTATGAATAGTCGGGGGAACATCTACCACTAATCAACCGCACATTTGAAATTGAAAACGGGTCTTTTACCTTAACGGTTTTTGCAGACCAACAGTTTTTATCTAAAACAACATCAGCGATTCCAACAGGCGAATCCAGATGGATGCCACCAATAGAATCTGCGAAAGCATCGCCCCAATCGTTACCAGAAACATCCTTTCTGCCAATATAGAGCAAATAAACGAGATAACCACCTATTTTGGTAACTATTTCGGGAGGGATAACATTCAAAGGATATAATGATTTAGTTGTTAGATGCTTTGAATCTCTTAATCTGGGTCTTTGTTCCATCATTGTCCCTCCTTTTCGTTGTATGATTTAAGTGCTTTTATCATTTCTTTTGCGATTGCTTTAATAACTGGAACTGCAACAGAATTTCCGCATTGCTTTTTTATCTTGCCATAAGGCAACACGATTTTATAGGTATCTGGAAATCCTTGGATGCGGAGCATTTCTCTTTCGGTAGGTCGGCGCTCATCGTTAATCAAAATATAGTTAGCGGATGCACCAGCTCGCAATGCCGATGAATACGGATGCGGAGTAATTGAACCTGCCATATTTTCGTGCGATATGTACGGCTTGGGATAGTTTTTATCTTTCAAGCGCTCCAACCGTGAAAGGCGAATCGCATCACGTACATAATACTTACGGTCCACATTCGTTTCCAGAATATCGGACAGAGTTTTCCGCTCCTCAACAGGTACAGGGTCGGGGAACTTGAATTTTACATCATCCAAAAAACCGACAATGAAAATTCTCTCACGATTTTGCGGAACACCATAATCAAGGGCATTTAATACTTTGGTGTGTACGTGATAGCCCAGAGTAGAAAGATGCTCTTTGATAACACGGAAAGTGTTTCCGTTATCGTGAGCAGTAAGATTGCGGACATTTTCAAGCATAAATGCCGGCGGTCTTTTCTCGGTCAAAATCCGCTCAATATCAAAGAACAGGGTTCCGCAGGTTTCATTTGCGAACCCTTCCTTTTTGCCTATGATTGAAAATGCTTGACAAGGGAAACCGCCCAGAAGGATGTCAAACTCTGGGATATCCTTCGCCTCAATTTTCGTTATATCACCAGAAGGATGTTCGCCAAAATTCGCCTCATAAGTGGTACAGGCATCCTCATCAAACTCAGATGAAAACACACAATGACCGCCAACAGATTCGAAACCTAAACGAATACCGCCGATACCCGCAAACAAATCTATAAAGCGGAATGAATCCCAATTCATTGCGGTTTTCCTCCTTTGAACACATATTTTCAATATATTATATCAAAATATACTTTTCTCTTCAAGTCATTTTAAAAATGTTTTTAGATAGAAAAAGGGAGACAACTTCCTTACGAAGTGTCTCCCTTCGGATGCTCTTTTTGTTTGGCTCTAAAAGAAAGTTTGAACCGAGCGCCGGTTACGGCGTGGGCAACGAACACGACCGCACCCTGTGGGTGATGCAGGGAGTGTGAGTTGGCGCAGCGGTCAAAATTGGTAGCGACGAGCAGGAGCGACCACCAATTTTGGGCACCGCAAGAGGGAGACAATGATACACCTTCACCGAAGCAATACACATTAAAAAAGTTGATAGAGAGACTCGAACTCCCCTCGGCGAAGCCTACACACATTTTTTGTAGCATACATCCAATCAAAACAGCAAGGCATCCGAAACAAGCAAGGCAATTACCCCGGGCACAGAAAAAAGAGCAGAAAAAATTATGGTAAACAAATTAAAGCTTATACTTAACGGCACAAAGTAAGTTAAGGTATTAACAGCGCAAAGCGCACCCACTCCCCCTAAAGCACTTGTAAATATTGCTTTTAAAAATTTACCACTGCCTTTAAACACACATAAAACTATTAAAACAACCACTGCGCAAATTCCGTATAGCATTATATCACCTTTATAATATATTTATATTTCGTTCTAACTTTATTAAAAATTATGTTCTATAATTTTATTATATTACAGATTATATAACGCAAGCTGCGAGCATACTATTAATGAGATTTTAAAAAACGAGGTGTATTATGAATAAGCATTGCTTTACATTTGAACAATACTGCAATATTATAGGCAGAAATATTATTCTTGAAGAAACCACCTTCCACAACGGTGCAAAGAAAATACGTTGCCTGAATGCTCACAAATGCGAAACTATGAATGGTGGCTGCCTTAATACCATTATAAAAAAACGTATAGAAAACTATATTGAAAACAACAGCCGATAATTGTATAATTAGTAAATACAATTACAAGGTGGTGAGACTTTGAACGGCGTATATATACACATACCCTTTTGCAAATCAAAATGCCCGTACTGTGATTTTCATTCACAGCGCTGCAATGATGATTTAAAAGCACAATATACCCTTGCGCTTATAGACGAAATAAAAACCTTACGCCGTACAAAGGCTTTTCTGCCGAACGGCTTTAGTGAGGTTGATACACTTTACATTGGTGGTGGCACACCCTCTGTACTAAAGGGTGAGGAATTAGAAGCTATTATTGCTGCTGCAAAAAGCAGCTTTAATATAGCTGACGGTGCAGAAATTACTGTTGAATGCAACCCAAGCTCGCCTATTGAGGAGCTTATACCGACATTTTTAAAATGTGGAGTAAGCAGAATTTCTTTAGGTATGCAGTCTGCCGTAGACGAGGAAAGGCGAGCTTTAGGCAGAAGCGCCGACAGGCAACGAGTAAAATATGTAATAGATTTACTCAAAAGCAACGGAATCAACAATATTTCACTTGATATTATGTTAGGTTTACCTGACCAAACAAAAGAAAGCCTGCACAGTACACTTGATTTTATAAAGGAGTGCAACATACAGCACGTTAGTGCCTACATATTAAAAATTGAAGAAGGCACATTTTTTCATACGCACAGCGACCGATTTAATTTTCCTGATGAGGATGAATGCTGTGAGCTGTACGAATACTGCTGTGAATACTTAGAAAGCATCGGCTTTAACCACTACGAAATATCTAATTTCGCACTACCCGGTTATGAAAGCAAGCACAACACTAAATATTGGACACTTGAAAGCTACCTGGGTATTGGCCCTGCTGCACATTCCTTTGTAAACGGAAAGCGTTTTTACTTTAACAGAGATACGCTTGCTTTTATAAACGGTGAAAAAGCACAGCTTGATTGCGAGGGTGGAGATGAAAAGGAATACATAATGCTACGTTTAAGGTTAAAGGAAGGCCTAAGCCTTTCTGAATTAAGCAGACTTTACTCCCCCAAGGCTTGCGAAAAAATAATAAAGAAAGCCCCTCTGCTTCAAAAGCACGGCTTAGTAAGCTTTGACGGTGAAACACTTTCCCTTACAACAAAAGGTGCTTTGCTTTCCAACAGCATAATTGCAGAATTAATATAAAAACGCAGATACGATTTATTAATCGCATCTGCGTTTTATCTTTATCGATTTTTAATCTGCCATTGCCTTTTTAGCATTTGCCTCATGCTCTGCAAGAGTATTAGCATAGTAAACATCACCTGTGTTTACATTGTGCCTGAAGTAAAGGTAATCTGTATCCTTTGGATAAAGGGCAGCCTCAATAGCATCTGCGCCGGGGTTACAAATAGGACCTATAGGAAGACCTTGTATACCCGGGTCTCTGTAGGTTCTGTAATTTGCACGGTACTCAGTTTTCTTCTGAACATCCTCAATAGATGTTGTTAAAGCAGGAATAATTGTTTTTTCGTAATAGTCGTAGGTCGAGTCGCACTCAAGGTACGGGAAATTTGCAGGTCTGTCAAGACGATTATAAAGAATACCTGAAATTGTAGGCATCTGTGAATCGTTTGCAGCCTCTTCCTGTACAACGGATGCCATAACAATGATTTCATCCATTGTAAGACCACGCTTTTCAGCCTGCTCAGAATACTCCTCTGTCCACCTTGTATTAAAGTTATCAAGGAATCTTCTTACAACACTTGATGCATTTTCACCAACGTAAAATTCATAGGTATCGGGGTAAATGTAGCCCTCAAGCAAACGGAAGCGCTTGTCCGTATCGGGAATTTTTTTAATAAATGCATATTCTTCAGAGAAATCAACGGACTGAAGGGTTGATATAAAGCTTTTAGCAGTACAAACCTCATTAGCCTCAAGCTTTTCGGCAATTTGAGTAATTGTCCAGCCTTCAGGAAATGTAAGCGTTACTGTTTCGGCACTCTTATAGTCGGTTTTCATTGTAGATATCATTTTCTCTACACCAAGTGTTGGTGTAAGAGTATATATACCTGAAATGTAGTCGCCATCTTTATTGAAGAACTTTATAAACAGCTTACAGAACATTTTGTTTTTAATAAGCTTACTGTCGTGAAGGATATCAATAACCTCAGAATCGCTCATACCCTTTTCAACACGCACCTCAACAGGCTTATCATCAACATTAAGCGCAAGTACATCGTTAATGCAGCCAATACCGTAAAGGCAAAGTATTGCGCTTACACCAACAATAATTGCAAGCATAATACCTGCTGTTTTAAGCTTTGCTGCTTTGGTTTTTTCCTTCTTTTCAGCACTTTCACGAAGAGCTGCAGAACGCTTACTTACTCTACGCTTTGTTTCGCCGTTAATAGCAATACCCTGCTCCCTTGCAGCCTGGTCCTTAATTGTTCTTGGTGGGTTAGAGAAATACACGCCCCTCTTCTTTCCACCGGTAGGGATAGATGAATCCGAGCTTATATCCTCCATATCAGGATTAAAGCGACCTGCCATAGGTGTTTTATTTTTGATTGGTGGTGCTTTAGGCTTTTTAGGAGCCTCGCCATCTGTAGGTTTTTTCTTATCAGCCGAGCTATCGAATGCACTTAAAAGATCTTCGTAGCCTTTATCTTCTCTTGCCATATTAATTCTCCTCTCCTATGGTAAGTATTTCTTTATCTGTAACAACAAGACCTACTGTTCTGTCGTATTTGCCGTGATGTAATTCCTTTTGAAGGTTATCGCTATAGCATATGCCGATTGAAGAGCCTTCAAAACGAGATAAATATCTATCGTAATAGCCTTTACCGTAACCTATTCGGTAGCCTTTTTTATCAAACATAAATGCAGGTACTATACACACACTGCCTTTAGTGTTGCCTACCATTAAGCATTTTGACGGGTCAGGCTCCTCTACCCCATAGCTGCCTGATGAAAGCTGTGAGAGTGAATCAATATAATAAAATTCCATTCCACCCTTATCATCCTCACACCTTGGCACAGCCACACGCTTGCCCATTTCCAAAAGGTCGTTTATAAGCTCACGTGTATCTACCTCTATAGGTGTAGAAACATAGCAAAGCACGGTTTTTGCTTCGCGCACTGCCCATAAATTTAAAAGCTTGTTTTTTATTTTCCTATCGTAGCTTTGTTTAAGCTCAGGACTCATAGAGCGACGCATTTCTTTTGCATCTGCCCTCATTTTTTTCTTTATAGGTCTTATATCTATTATTTTCTCCATTGAATACCTCTAAGTATTTCAAGAGCTTTTTCTTCACCTGTAATTATTGAGCAAATTGCTGCACCAAATTCCCAGGCAACACCTGCACCCTTAGCAGTAACAAGCATTCCGTCTACCATAACACCTGCATCTGTTAAATTTGCACCCTCAAGCTCATCCTCAAACCCGGGGAAGCAGGTTGCATTTTTGCCATTTAAAAGACCTTTTCTGCCAAGGATAAACGGTGCTGCGCATATGGCAGCTATAATTTTGTTGTTTTGGGCACAGTAATCAATTGCGCCTTGAACAAGCGAGCTGTTGTTAAGGTTTTCTGCACCCGGCATTCCACCCGGGAGAATTACACCCTGAAGCTCATCGTTAAGATTAACCTCAGCTGCAGTAATATCTGCAATAACCTTTATGTTGTGTGTACCTGTAACCTCTTTTGAAGCTACACCAACAGTAACAACCTCAATACCTGCCCTTTTTAAAAAATCAACAGGTGCTAATGCTTCGATTTCTTCAAAGCCGTCTGCTAAAAATACATATATCATAAAATCATCCTCCGTAGGAGCCTATAAAACCATTTTCAAAACACGGTGAATTATCGAGAGCCTTTAACATACCTAAAGGAGCTCCACCGTTTTTCGCTGTTTTTCTTAATATAACCGAGTCTGTTTTTGTAACAGCAAAAACCTGTTCAAGCACACTTTTTTCATCACCGAATATTTCTTGCACCAAAAATTTTCCGTCAATTTTTTCAACCACAGCATAGCCTTTGCTCTTAACTGTTATTGCAAAGCTGTCGGCTGTCTTTTTTTGAGGAATAAACCCTGCAAAGCCTGCTTCGCCCCAAACCACTACAGGAATATTACTTTGGTTTGTGTGCAAGCCTTTATAAAAGGCATAATCAACACCAAAGCAAAAGCTTTGCTCAGCAGGTAAAGCAGGAGCACTAACAATATTTTCATCATAAGAAAATGCTGTTTTGTACCCTAATGCGCTATAGAGCGAAAAAAGCGATTCCGAGGCAGGTACAAGGTATAGGTAGGATATCCCCCTCTCCCTTGCAGTTGCCTCAAGAAAAGACATTGTTTTGCTCATAAGGGCATTACCCCTGTGCTCGGGATGGGTGCAAACTGCATACACATAGTAAGCCTTGTAGGTATTGCCACCGTAAAAAATTTCGCTTTCTACTGCAAAAAGCATACTTACAGGCACACCATCGCAAAAAGCACAAACTGTATTTGAATTTGTTTGAGTATTCTCAAAAAAATTATCTATTACTTCTTCTCCGTCTTTAAAAACATCTGCCCACAGTTTTTTTAGTGCAGGTATATGCTCATCAGACGGAAAGCCGATATCATATAACCTTTGCATAATATTTTTTAATAAGTGTTTCGGGCTGATAAGAGGTTTTTGCCTTTCGAAGACCCTCAACCCCTGCATCATCCTCACGGTTAATATATCTGTATTTTTTTGCAAGTATTTCAGCAAAAAGCTTATTTACTGCTGCATATGCTGTGGGAATAGCATTATCTGCCTTTTCGAAATGAACACAGAAGGTTTCGCTATGGCGCATAGGCTCACCTAAGCAATAGGCAACCACCTTACCCTCTACCTTTAAGACGCCACCAAAGAAACCAAGTGCAGAGTAATTTTTGAAAGCGCAGGCTATAACCTGCCTTTCTGCCTCAAGGCGCTGTGTACCCTGAGCTTCTGAAAACCACTTGTGAGTAAAAGCAAGGCAATCCTTTAAGTTAGCCTCATTAATAACCTCAAAGGTATAATTATTGCGCTTTATAAAAGAGTTAACGTGATTCTTTTTTGAGTGCAGCTTTCTGCCGGAAAGTGTAGCAAGCTTTTCAGCCTGATAGATATAATCAAAATAATCTCTCTGCTCCCTGTAAACAAGGCGTTCACCAAAAAATGCTTTGAGATAC
This sequence comes from Acutalibacteraceae bacterium, assembly GCA_045532505.1. GTDB lineage: Bacteria > Bacillota > Clostridia > Oscillospirales > Acutalibacteraceae > DTU089. The sequence continues at coordinate 8,354 of JAZSGB010000074.1, forward strand.
GGTATTTGCTCCTCTGCTATACAGAAAAAGCTTAAATCTGCAGAGCGCTCCTCGGCATCAGCTACAATTTCTGCAAGGGCAGAATTAATATCGCCCTCACCCCAAGGGAATGTATAAGAGGTAACACCGTTAAAGGTGGAGCGCAAAAACAAAAAGCCGTTTTTTTCTGCAATTTCGGTATGCTCTGCAGTGCTCCAGCTATACAGATTACCAAATGTAAAATCACACATCTGCCTACAGCAGGTTGGTATATATTTTTCAATAATAGCTTTATCTTCAAGCCTTAAATGACGCAAATCGAGCATAAATTATTTTTTTAACGCCTCCAGCACAAGAGCATAAACCTTATCGTTAATAACCTCAATAGGTAACGGCTCTCCGTTCTCTGAGCATTCAATTACACTCCAACCATATTTTTGTGCCGCATAAAGCGCTGCCTCACGGCAAGCGTTAAGAAAGCCCACATTTGCCTCGTGAACATCTTTTTTAGATTCATCGCCATTGTAACGTGCTGTCATAAGGCGCTGTGATACCTCAACAGGCATATCAAGAAAAATAACCTTATCGGGTGCAGGAATACCTATTTTGTTGTACTCAAAATCAAAGAGCCATTCAAGGTATTCATCCCACTCGGCTTTATCAAGCTTTGTCATTTGGTAAAGGGCATTTGCAGGAGTATAACGGTCTGCAAATATTAGTTTACCCTCATTATATTCCTTTCCCCATTTTTCTGTAAATGAAGCATATCTGTCTGCTGCGTAAAGTACAGATGCGGCATATGCATTTACATCTCCTGCATTTTTGCCGAAATCACCTGCAAGATATTTGCGCACAAGAATACTTGAATCACTCTCGTAATCAGGGAGCTTTATTTGCTTAAAAGCAATGCCATCCTGCTGAAGTCTTGTGCAAATAAGCTGTGTTTGGGTAGTTTTGCCACTACCGTCTAAGCCTTCTAAATCTACAAATATACCCATTAAAAGACATATCCTTTCTGATTAGTTAGCAAAATTTCCCTTTTACTAACATACCTATACATTGTTAATAATACTATAAAATAACTACTATGTCAAATAATTACAACAAATCTTTACAATAACTTTACTTATTCTTTCCAAAACAAAAACGGCATCAAACGATGCCGTTGTAAGATACAAAGGTTACCCCTCTAATAATTTAAGAATTTTTTCTTCAGACATAAGACCGATGCCCTTATCTACAAGCTGACCATTTTTAAAAACAAGCAAGGTTGGTATGCTTTCTATACCGAAAGCAACTGCAAGGGACATTTCTTCATCAACATTTACCTTACCCACAACAAATTCAGGGTGCTCAACTGCAATTTTTTCTACAATGGGAGCAATCATCTGGCATGGTCCACACCAGGTTGCCCAAAAATCGAGAAGCACGGGCTTTTCACTCTTTAAAACCTTTTCTTCAAAATTTGCTGCTGTTATTGTTAATTCTGCCATAAAAATCCTCCTAATGCTTTGATTTATAATAAAGCATACAGTGGCAGTAGCCTTCGAAATCGGGGTCTGCTATTTGCTCACGGAACTCTTTGCAAATGCACTTATTTTCGGGTGTTTTTGCAAGCCTGCAAGGGCAATAGCCGTCTTTAGCCTTAAGTCCCTCTTTAATGCGTTGAACAACTGCCTTATCTTCATTTAATTTTACTGCCATAAAAGCACCTCTTACATTTTAGGTTTGTTTTATTATTCTATTTTATATGATTTTCTTATTATTAGCAAGATATTATAAAAATATCTTTACCTTTTTTTATTTTGGGTGTAAAATATTTTTAAAAAACTGATTTTGGAGAAAAACAAATGAGCAATATTTTTAACGAATCATACTTAAGCGCAAAGGAAATTATAGAGGTTGCCGGTCTTACTGCAGGTAATATTCTTGTAATAGGCTGCTCCACAAGTGAGGTTGTAGGCAGTAAAATCGGCACAGATTCAAACCCCGATACTGCTGTTGATATTTTTAACGGCATAAAAAAAGCTGCAGACGAAAAAGGTGTTTTTATTGCTGCGCAATGCTGCGAGCACTTAAACAGAGCTATTATTATAGAAAAAAAGGCTGTACCCTGCTGTGAATACTGCAATGTAGTACCCCAGCCAAAGGCAGGCGGCTCCTTTGCAACTGCAGCATACAAAGCATTTGAAAGCCCTGTTGCATTAGAAGAAATAAAAGCAGATGCAGGGCTTGATATAGGCTTTACAATGATTGGTATGCACCTTAAAAGGGTTGCAGTGCCTGTAAGGCTTAAAAACAACAAAATCGGTGAGGCTACTGTTTTAGCAGCAAGGGTAAGGGCAAAATTTATTGGTGGCCAAAGAGCCGTATATGATGAGCGCTTAATGTAAATTAAGCATACAAAAAGTTGAGATTCAACCGAATCTCAGCTTTTTAGTTTTTTAAAATTAAATCAAAGTAAATCCTTAAAAAGTGCAAAGTTTGCTTTTGATGCCTCAAGCTCGCCTGCCTGAATTTTTTTGATTACTTCAACAATTCTGTCGTTAATAGGTGTTTTTACACCGTACTTTTTACCGAATTCGCAAACAACGCCGTTAATTGCATCTACCTCGCAAGGCTTGCCGTGCTTAATATCCTGAAGCATTGAAGGCTCAATAAGTCTGTGCTTTTTCATTGCAATAGGAATGAGCAGCTGACCTATAGCACGCTTAATTGGGTTTGTATAGTAGAAAAGTGCTGTAATATTTTTACCCTGCACAGGCGCAAACTCTACACCTGCTGCGTGACCAACATCTATACATTCCTTCATACAGCGAATAGCAATCCTTTTACCCTCTTTATCTTCAGAAACATCACCAAAAACGCCACCTGCAACCGTGCCCAGGCCTGAGAAGGTTGCATTGATGAGCAGCTTTGACCAACGAGCACCCATAAGGTTTTCTTCCTCGTGCACGGGGCACATAAGCTCAAGCAAATCTTTAACCATTTTAAACTGAGCATCTGTAATGCCTTCAAGCTTACCCATATGGAAGGAAAGGCTGTCTGTTTCACTTGTAAGCTCACAAACACCCGGCTCAATAAGTGCTGCGCCCCACTCTACTGCACAGCCCATTGTGTGGTTTGCACCAACAATTTCTGCAATACCCGGCTCGGGGATACCGTTTTGAAGGGTTACAATAACACCGTCATCTGAAAGAAATTCCTTAAGCATTGTAACAACATCTCTGTTGAAAAGCTGCTTTGTAAGAAGCACGATTACATCGTACTTACCCTCCATTTCATCGGGAGTGATAGCCTTAACAGGCACTGTCATATCAACTGTACCTATAATGTGTGCGCCCTTTTCGTTAAGAATATTAACGTGTGCCTTGTTACGGTTTATAAGATCAACCCGGCCACCGTTTTTAGTGATGAATGCACCAAGCACTGTACCAAGTGAGCCTGCACCGTAGATTGCGTTTCTGCCCATATTTACACCTCATTTAACATTGATATTTTTATAACACAAATTATAGCACATATATTACCTGAGGTCAAATATTAAATAAACACATATAACAAGCATCACTGTGTTAATTGTTATTAACTCTTTGCAAATGCAACTTTCAAAAATATATTTAAAATATGACTTGATTTTTTATTTCTCATTAGTTATAATATCAAAGTCCGTTACACACGGAGATAACAAAAAACTTTGAACAGATGGAGAGTTGTCCGAGCTGGTCGAAGGAGCACGATTGGAAATCGTGTAAACGGCCAAAACCGTTTCGAGGGTTCGAATCCCTTGCTCTCCGCCAAAAGAACAATACACCCTTGTGGTGTGTTGTTCTTTTTTTATTTGTTCGTAAGCAAGGGATTCGAACAAGGAGGGAGCAAACTTGTTTATTGTCTTACCTTCCTTTGAGGCACGGCAGAAATGCCATAACTTTTTTACCTAAACCACAACAAGCGCTTTTTAGCCTTGCAAGGTAACAGGCATATGTGGTATCATATTTTAAAATTACACTCAGCAAGGTGATTAATATGTCAACAAAACTATGGTACAACAAATTTGTAGATGACTGGATGTGGGCGTTGCCTTTAGGTAATGGCAGAATTGGTGCTATGCTTTACGGTAACCCTAACTGTGAGCAAATCGAAATCAACGAGGAATCTCTTTGGTGTGGTAAAAAAATTCAGGAAAGCTACCACGCTTCACCCGAGGCACTTGAGGAGATTCGTCGCCTTATATTTGAAGAAAAGCTTCAAGAGGCTGCAGAGCTTGCAAGGTGCACCTTCCTTTCGGACCCTATTGCAGTTCGCTCATACGAAAGCTTTGGTGAAATATTTATAGATTATTTTGATAAATCACCATACACTGACTACCATAAGGAGTTGGATTTAAGCACAGCAGTAGCGAAGGTAAGCTATGTAAAAAACTCAGTTAAATACACAAGCACGACCTTCGTCAGCGAGGAATATGATGCTTTTGTTTACAATGTAGCTACCGACGGGCACCCGTTTTCTTGTAAAATCAGCCACAACCGTAAGCAGGATGCATACTCTGCCTGTATAAAAAACGACACTATAATCTTAAACGGCAGAATTGTAACTAACGACAGCCCTATTTACGGCGAGGGCTGTGAGGGTATGAGCTTCGGCAGTAAGCTGCGCATTTTTACCGATGGTGAGCTTTGCCCTGAGCACAGTACAATTTGTGTTAAGGGCGCTACACACATTACAATTTATGCTGCATTTGCCACAAATTACAATATAGATAAATTTGATATTGACGAAGCAATTGACTACAAGCAAAGCTTAGAGGACTGCCTCAGTAAAATTTGTTCTGCAGATTATAATGAGGTTCTTTCTGCTCACAAAGACTCTCACAAAAAAGAGTTTAATACTGTAAAATTCCAGCTTGAAAAAACAGAATTTTCGGAGCTTTCTACCGACCAGCGCCTTAAAGAGCTGCACTGGGATGAATACGACCCGGATTTATTTGCCTTATACTACAACTTCGGCAGATATCTCCTTATTGAAAGCTCAGGCAAAAACGCAAAGCTACCTGCAAACCTTCAAGGTATATGGTGCCACGACTTTAACCCACCTTGGGGAAGCGATTTCCACACAAACATTAACCTGCAAATGAATTACTGGCCTGCAGGCTGCGCTAACCTTTACAAAACAATGAAGCCGTTTATTCATTTTATGAAAATGGTCAGCACCTTTGGTGAAAAAACTGCAAAAGAGCTTTTTGGTGCAAGGGGCTGGGTTGTAAACCACACAGTAGATGCCTTTGGCCGTACAGGTGTGCACGACAGTGTAGACTGTGGCTTTTTCCCTATGGCAGGTCCTTGGCTTTGCCTTAACCTTTGGGAGCACTACGAATATACAAACGATACAAACTACCTTACAGAGATTTACCCTATTCTTAAAGGCTCCTGCCAGTTTGTTTGCGATTATTTAATTACCGATAAAAACGGTCAGCTTGTTACATCACCCTCTAACTCTCCGGAAAATGAGTTCTACTACTATGATGAAAACGGATACAAAAATGAGAGTATGATGACATACGGTGCTGCAATTGATTTTCAGATTATAAGAGCTCTTTTTGACAGAACTGTTCACGCCTGCAAGGTGATGGGTATTGATAGTGATTTTGCAGATGATTTAAAAGCTACACTTACAAAGCTACCACCTTTAAAAATCAGCGAGCGCTACGGAACTATACAGGAATGGATTAACGATTATGAAGAAACCGAGCCGGGGCATCGCCATATTTCACAGCTTTTTGGCCTCTACCCTGCTGACAGTATAAACGAAAGCAACCCCGAAATTTTTGAAGCAGCCAAAAGGACTATTGAAAGACGGATCGAAAACGGTGGTGGCTCAACAGGCTGGTCAAGAGCCTGGACAATATGCTTCTACGCTCGCCTTAAGGACAGAGTTAATTCAGAAGGTCATTTGAAATATCTTTTAAAGGAATGTACAGCAAATAACCTTTTTGATATACACCCACCGTTCCAGATAGATGGCAACTTCGGTGGTGTGGCAGGTATAACCGAAATGCTTTTACAAAGCCACTTAGGCTCACCTGATAACAGAATTGTTGAGCTTTTGCCTGCACTACCACCAAGCTGGAGGGTTGGTAGTATTGAGGGTATAAAAGCAAGAGGAAACATAAGCTTCTGCCTTTGGTGGGAAAACAGCACTTTGCAAAAGCTGCAAATATTCGCCCCTTCCGATACAACTGTTTCAATAAAGCTTAACCCTCTTACAGAAAAGCTTTTTGGTGCTTTTAATGCAGATGAAAATAATGTTGTAAGCATAAGCCTTAAAGCTAATGAGGTTTTAGAGATTCAATAAAACAGAAAGGAAAAACAGACTTTATTTTTAAGGTCTGTTTTTTCCTTTTTAGGTTGAAAATAATGTTTATAGTATGGTATCATAGAAACGGTGATTTTAATGCTGATTTGTGAAAAGGGTTGTTCGGTTTTCTCCTGTGCAACCAAAAATAAAAATCCACTTATGGGTGATGCTGTAATAGGCTTCCCTGCAGATTACACCGTGCTTGACCTTGAGACCACGGGACTTAACCCAACATCGGATTTAATAATAGAATTTGCTGCCGTTAAGGTGCGAGGCAACAAGGTTGTTGATACCTTTCAAAGCCTGTGCGACCCGGGCTTCCCCATACCACCACAAATTGAAATGATCACAGGCATTACAAGTGAAATGGTGCGCTTTGCACCAAACCCGCGAAGTGTTTTACCCGATTTTCTCGATTTTGTCGGTGATGACTTCGTTATAGGGCACAACGTTTTATTTGATGTAAGGTTTATAGCTGCATCAAACGGTGATTTTAAAAACACCTACATTGATACTATGAAAATATTCAGAAAGCTACACCCGAATCTTTTACACCACAGGCTTTCGGATATGGTTGATTTTTATAATCAAAAAAACGAAAGCGCTCACAGAGCTTTATCCGACTGCTATGCAACCTACGGCTGCTTTGAGGCTATGAATAAAGAGGTTAATGAGTGCTTCGGCTCTGCCGAAGTCTTTTTGAAAACACTAAAAAAATAATCATTTAAGAAATGAGGATAATATATGATTTTTAAACCGTACCACAAATCTCTTGAAGCTTTACATATCGGCACAGAAAAGCCCCGTGCATATTTTATACCTTACGATAATTTGCAGGATGCTCTTTCAGGCGACCGTAACAGCTCATATTACCTTACTAACCTTTGTGGAAAGTGGAGCTTTAAATACTTTGAAACCTTTGAGGAGTTAAAGCTTGAATATACTGAGGCTGATTTTGATATATCTGCTTTAGCTCAGGTGCAGGTACCGGGTATGCTTCAGCTCTATAATTTACCCGAGGTTACCGACACACCTCTTTACTCAAACCTGAAATATCCCTTTTCAGTTGACCCGCCACATGTGCCTGAGGATAACCCTTGTGCATTCCATATACGTGATTTTGAGGTATCTGCCGAAATGCTTGAAAGAGATAACATTCTCACCTTTGAGGGTGTTTCCTCCTGCTTCTATTTATGGGTAAATGGCGAGTTTGCAGGCTACAGCCAGGTTAGCCACTGCACAAGTGAATTCAATATTTCAAAATATCTTAAGGAAGGCACAAACAGAATTTGCGTTCTCGTTGTTAAGTGGTGCGATGGCTCATACCTTGAGGACCAGGACTATTTCAGGCTTACAGGTATTTTCAGAGAGGTTTATATTCTTTCACGTAACAAGGTAAGGCTTACAGATACATTTATAAGACAGGCTGTAAGTGAGGATTTGTCCTCCTGTACACTCAATGTGGAATGTGAGCTTACTGCAACTGCACCTATCCTTTACGGTCTTTGTGCTCCCGACGGTACAGTTATAAAAAACGGTGAATCTTCAAACAGTACATTCACAATTGAAATTGAAAATCCTCTTTTATGGAATGATGAAAAGCCTTATGTGTATACACTTTTCCTTACAGTTGAGGATGAAATAACACCATTCCAGCTTGCTTTGAGAAGAATTGAAATAAAAGATAAGAAGCTACTTATTAACAACAAGGCAATTAAGCTTAAGGGTATAAACAGGCACGATTCTTCACCTGATACAGGCTACGCTGTAGATATTGACCATATGAAGCGCGATTTGCTTATGATGAAGCGTGCAAACGTTAACGCAATAAGAACCTCTCACTACCCTAACGACCCTCGCTTTTACGACCTTGCAGAGGCTCTTGGCTTCTACTTTATTGATGAAGCTGATATTGAAACTCACGGAATGGGCTTTAACACAGATGCAGACTGGGATTGGATGCGCTGGAGCAGTCTTTCGACAATAGATGAATGGCGTGAAGCTTATATTGACAGAGCAGCCCGTCTTTTTGAAAGAGATAAAAACCACGGTTCTGTTATTATGTGGAGCTTAGGTAACGAAAGTGGCTGCGGCTATAACCACAGAGCTATGCGTGAATATATTAAAAACCGTGATGCAAATGCTATTGTGCACTACGAAAACTCACACCTTCAATTTACTGCTGTACCCGAGGGAGAAAGCTGGGCAGATATTTCTGATGTTGAAAGCAGAATGTACCCCGGCTACCAATATACCATTGATTACCTTAAAAATCCCGAATACACAAAGCCTTTTTATATGTGCGAATATGTTGACTCCATTTCTACAGGTGATGTTCACCCATTCTGGGACCTTGTGGATGCTAACGATAATTTCTGTGGTGGCTGTATTTGGGAGTGGTGCGACCACGCAATAAATATACCCGATGAAAACGGTAACCCTCGCTACTACTACGGTGGTGATTGGAACGAATTCCCTAACGACGGTATATGCTGCATTGACGGACTTGTTTTCCCTGACAGAAAAGAGCGCCCCGGCTACTACGATATGAAAAAGGTTTACGAGCCTTTCCGAGCAGATTTTAAAGATGGTGTGCTTACAATAAAGAGTGTGCGCTACTTTGAATCACTTGCTGAATTTATGCTTAAATGGGAGCTTACACAAAACGGTAATGTAGTAGCAAGTGGTGAAATTGAAAGCCTTGATATTGCTGCGCAATGTGAAAAAGCATACGAGCTACTTAACCTTAAGGATTATACCCTTAAAGGCGACTGCTTCTTTACAGCAACAGTACACCAAAGAAAAGCTATGCCCTGGGCAGATAAAGGCTACGAAATCGGCTTTATGCAATTTGAGATTGAGGCTGCCCAAAACGAATGCTTTGCAGAAGAAAACACCCTTACAGCTACAGATGACGGCCGTTTTGTAGCTATAGCCTGTGGTGATACACAATACTGCTTCGACAAAATTTACGGCAGAATACACTCCATTTGCAAAAAAGGCGAACAGCTTCTTAAAGAGCCTTCAAAATTTAAAATTTGGCATGCACCTACATACAATGTCGGCTCATCCCCCGACTGGGTTGCAAACCACCTTAACCATATTTACCAAAAAACATATTCTGCAGAGGTTGTTAACGGTGAAAACCAAGTAAAAATAAAAACAAAAATTGCTTTGGGTGGCCCTGCAAACCCACCAATTATAAAGGCAGATGTTGACTACACCTTTGCAAATGACGGTACATTGACAATCAGCTTCTGTGGTGATGTAAGAGAAAATGCACCTACCCTGCCACGCCTTGGCATTGAGCTTATTATGCCTGAAGGCTGTGAGCAAATTAAATACTTTGGCCTTGGCACTATAGAAACATACCCTGATAAATTCAAGGCAGCACGCTTTGGTGAATACGAGTTAACAGTCAGCGAAAACTTTGTTCACTACGTAAGGCCACAGGAAAATTCCTCACACTACAAAACTCGCAGAGTAATTGTAGGTAAAAACGGTGGCTATGGTATTTTTGTAGAGGGCGCAGGCGCCACAAAGGATTTCTCCTTTAATGCATCACACATTTCAGCAGAGCAATTAACAGAGAAAAAGCACGATTTCGAGCTTGAGAACGAAGGAAAAACCTTCTTTAATATTGATGCAAGATTTACAGCACTCAGCGAGTGGGGTGAGCTTGATATCGACAAAGAAAATCCTCGTTTATTTAATGACAAGCACATAGAATTCAGCTTTAAGCTTTCTGCAAAAGAGGTTTAAAAAAAGTAAAAAGCTCGGTTGACTAAATTCAACCGAGCTTTTGGTTTTTTTTAAGTTATTTCTTTTTCACAAACGCTGCAACAAACCAGTAGTATAAAGGTATAAGCAAAAATACAAGCCATGCTATTTTCCACAAATGCGCAAAAAGCCCTAAGCATAAAAAGAGCAACACTGCAAAAAGGGGAACAGGTAAAGCTAAAAGAAATCCTTTCATACTTTTTGCTTTAAAGGCAAGGCAAAGCCACAGGTGGATTGGTATAAGAAAAAACATAAGCCACAAGGGGTGCCACAGCTTTGTAAGCATACCTAAAGCAACGTAAGCAATTGGTACTATAAGAAAAACGGGTATTTTCACTAAAATTTTTTGTGTTTCAGGAAAAACAGAGGTATCTGCATTTTCAATTTGCTCAATAGCTGAGCTTGCATTTTCATAAACATTTTTTGCCGTGTTTTTATCCATATGCGCACCTTCCGTAAAAGTATATTTAAATAATAATATATTTTCCGTTCAGATTCAAGCAAAAAGGAAAACAAAGTTAATTATTGAAAAAGTTATCTTTAATTGCTATACTTAATACAACACAAATAAACAAGGAGTGTTTATTTATATGAAAAATCTTAAAGGTAAGCTCGGCTACGGCATAGGCGCAATAGGTCTTGACCTTAGCTACGGTCTTTTTTACTCTTACTTAGCAAAATATTTTACAGATACCTTAGACCTTAATTACTGGTTCCTTTTACTTTTAACCCCTGTTGCCCGTATATGGGATGGTATTAACGACCCTATGATGGGTACAATTGTTGATAACACTCGCACAAAAATGGGCAAATACCGTCCTTGGATTTTAATAGGCTCTTGCTGTAATGCAGTTGTACTTTCATTACTTTTCACAAACCCGGGCCTTGCCACAGACGGACTCGGAATACACATTTACGTTGCAGTTTTTTACGTGCTTTGGGGTATGACTAACACAATGGCAGATATCCCCTATTGGTCTATGGTGCCTTCCTTTACAAGCGACCCCAATGAAAGAAACATTATTGCAACAATTGCAAGAACATTTTCAGGCTTAGGCCAGGGAATAATATCTATACTTACACCTATAATGCTGCCGATTTTCAGCGTTACAATGCTTGGTGGCGAAAAGGTTGCCGATGCTAAAGGCTACAGCACCTGGGCTATAATTTGCGCCGTTGCACTTGTAGGCTTTTCGGCACTCTCGGTTTCGCAAACAAAGGAGAGAGTTATTACCACAGCAAAAGAAAAGTTTTCCCTCAAAAAGATATTTAAGGTTGTTGGTGCAAACGACCAATTAAGAACCTTTATGCTTTTTGCAATGCTTTCAAATGCAGGATGGTATATGGTTTCCGGTGTGAGTGTGTACTTTTTTGATGTTGTTGTAGGCGACCCTTCAAAGCAATCCACCTTTAACCTTATAGGTGCTGTAGGCTCTGTTTTAGGCCTTGCAGTTGTACCTGTGCTTACAAAGTTCATTTCAAGAAAAAGAACATACCAAACCTCTCTCTGCCTTGCTCTTGCAGGCTTTATAGGTATGCTTATTTGTGCCAAGGCTGAGGCTTATATGGCAATGAATTTCTGCTATCTTTTAGGCTCAATCGGTATTGCATCTATGTTTGTTTCGCAAACAGTTTTCCTTGCAGATATTGTTGACTACGGCGAAATTAAAATGGGCACCCGTGCAGAATCAGTTACCTTCTCTATGAAGGGCTTTTTGCAAAAAATGGCTTACACCATACAAACAATTATTCTTTTTGCAGGTCTTATAATTTCAAACTACACACCAAAAAGTGCAGAAAAGCTTGTTTACACAGCTACAGAAAAAAGCGCTGTAAGCTTTATGATGCTTATTTGCCCTATTATACTTATTACCCTTTCGCTTATTGTATTTTCAACAAAATACAAGCTTCACGGCGAGTTTATGGAGAATATAACAAAGCAAATAAACGAAAAGCATGAAGAGTTTCAACGAGAGGTTTAATTTATGGAAGATTTTTTAATCGAATTAATTGGTAATTCCATAATCATTCTTATATTTTTCGGACCAATTGCATTGATAATATACTTCGCCGTGAGAAACACTTCAAAAAAAAGTAAAAACAAACAAAAAATTAACGGTAATTTCAATTCTCACAATACACCACCCCTATCATCTTTACCAATAATCAGCGAAGAAAAGGGAACTTTTGGCGAGTATCTGTTGGTAAAGGCATTAAAAGAAATGCCCGGAGAAAAAAGAATCCTTACCAATTGTTACATCCCTAAAGATGACGGAACAACAACTGAACTTGATATAGTTATGATTCACGAAACAGGAATATACGTCATAGAGTCCAAAAATTTTTCCGGATGGATATTTGGTAATGAAGAAAATATGTATTGGACACATACCTTTCCCAATGGGAAAAAATATCAATTCTATAATCCTATCTGGCAGAATAAAAATCATATCAAACATCTAAGAAACATAATTGGAAATGATTTTTATTATTATTCTTTTGTTGTCTTCGGGAAAAATTGTGAATTAAGAAATATATCAAACCATACTAACACAGCCGTTTGTGATGAATACACCTTCAAAGGCAGATTATATGCAACTTTGACGTCTGCTCACAAAAGTATAAGTCCAGAAAAAATAAAATCTTTGTATATGCAATTATCAGAATATGAATACATCACAAAAGACGACAAAAACAAACACATACACAATATAAAAGGTGGTCTTAATGGATAAAATAAAAAATCTTTTTAAGAAATGGGATATTGGCCTTATTTTTGGAATAGGTATGGCTGTATTAGGCTTAATACTGCTTATTCTGCCCGGCTCCTCGCTTACAACTGTTTGCTTTATTTTAGGTATCGGTGTAGGTGTAAAGGGTGCACTTAAGCTTATAGCGTACCTAAAGGCAAAACAAATCGGAGCTGAAAACAATGCAGATTTAATTTTTGCCGTTGTTATTCTTATTGCTGCCTTTGTGCTTATTGCCCACCCCAAAAAGCTTATTTCAATAATACCAATACTTATTGGTGTTGGCATTATTGTTTATGCACTAACTTCATTTTTCAAATCATCCACAATACCCTCAAAAATAACATCTGCCGTTATATTTATTATTGGTATTGGTATTGTTGGCTCACCCTTCGCCTTTGCTGAGGCTGTTACATCTGTATTAGGCATCGCGTTAATTATTATTGGCATTATAACTGCTGTAAAAAGCAAAAACGCAATAACCTTAAAAATTGAAGGCAAGCCCGACGACGGCTATACAGAAGTGGATTTTAAAGACGTTGATGAATAAGGCATATAAATAAAACCACCTACATTCTGTAGGTGGTTTAATTTTACAGCTTTGACAAATCAAGCTTATCGTATTTTGTTATAAACTCCTTAAAGAATCGGAGCATTTTTTCTACTCCACCCTGCTGATTGCTTTCGCAGTTAAGCACTAAAAGTGGCTCGTGCACACTCATTCTTAAAAGGAGCCAGCCATCGCCGTTCGCCTCATCAAAATTAAAGCGAATACCCTCATAATTTGAAAGTGCAACCGTTGTAAAAGCTGTTTCTTTTGCAAGTAAGGCTAAATCATTTATAACATCAGTGCCGTAATCCCTGAAATCATCAAGTAAAATCTTAAAACGAACCTCTTTTTCCTCTAAAGGAATTTTAAGTCCTTCTATAGCAGCCTCAATAGGCTTACCCTCTTTAGCAAGCTTGGCTGCTTCAATAATTATTTTTGTAATAAGGTATGCGCCGTCATCAAGGTAGTAGTTTTCTGAAAATGCTGCATGGCCTGAGGTTTCAATAGCAAGAGGTGCTTTTTTATTTTCCTCTTTTTGGAGGCGAATTGCCTCATCGATAACATTTTTGTAGCCTCTTTTAAAACGGTGGTGCACGCCACCGAGATTTTTCTCTATAAACTCATTAAGTCCATCGGAGGTTACGGAGTCGGTAACAATTACGCCACCCTTAACGCCCTTAAGGGCTATGTACGAGGCTAAGGCTACAAGCTTATTTCTGTTAATTTCGCCACCGTTTTTATCAACACAGGCTGCTCTGTCGCAGTCGGTATCAAAAATAACGCCTAAATCTGCTTTTGCCTCAAGCACAGCTTCGCATATAGACTCCATAGCCTGTTTGTTTTCGGGGTTAGGAATGTGGTTAGGGAATGTACCGTCAGGCTCTAAATAACGGCTGCCTTCAATATCTGCACCTAACACCTTAAGCACATTGTAGGCATAAAATGCACCTACGCCGTTACCTGCATCTACAACTATTTTAAGCCCCTTAAGTGGTTGTTCGTAATCCTCTGCACAAACACCGTCCTTTATCATTTTGCAAAGGTTTTCACAGTATGTTGGCATACTGTTAAGCTTTTCTGCCTTTGCACCGTTGCTTGTAGCTGTATACGGATTTTCCTGTGCGTATTGTAATATTTCTTTTATATCTCCACCTGAGAAGCCACCCTCACGGGTAAAGAATTTCAAGCCGTTCATTTCCATTGGCAAATGGCTTGCAGTAATTTCAATTGATGCATCTAAAAAAAAATTTATAATAGACATAAACATAGAGGGTGTAGATGCAAGTCCACAATCATAGGTTTTAACACCTAATGACAAAAGTGTTTTTGTTACTGCTTCAAATATTCTTTGTGATGAAACTCGTGAATCGTAGCCTACTGCAATTGTTAAAGCATCCTTTTGTAATTTTTCCTTTAAAAAAACCACTAAAGCATTAACTATACTTTCAAGGCGTGCATCTGTTAAATCAACAGCCTTACCGTTCATTTCTATAGCTGTACCACGAATATCCGTGCCACTTTTAAGGTACATTAAATTATCCATTAATATCTCTCCTTATAACGTAGTAGATTCGTTCAGTATCTTCCTTTGGTCCACCACAGCTTAAATCTCTGTAGCGCTTAACCACCGTAAAGCCGTTTGATTGGCAAGCAGAGGTAATCTCTTCATCTGTAAACGCTGTTTCACAAAAATTCTCGCAAAAACGGTGGTAAACATCCCCCTGCTTTATGAAAAAATCAAGGTTAATATTCACTGTGCGTTCATCCTTAAAAAGTCTGTTTTGCCACACGCAATAAACATCCTTTTCATCGTAAATAAATGTATTGTTTGCTAAAACCTTTTGGTGCTTATAAAGGGTGTTTACATCGAAAACCATTATGCCGCCATCATCAATAAAATTCTTAAGCACACCAAAGGTTTGATTAAGCTGCTCAAGGCTTTCAAGGTGGTTTATACTGTCAAGTGCACAAACTATTGCCCTTACCGTGCCGTAAAGGTCAGTTTGCTCCATACGTTGGCAAAGGAACATTATGCTTTGCTCCTCATTATATGCTTTCTCCTGTGCTTGCATAAGCATCTCGGGCGAAGCATCCGTTGCAATAACCTCGTAGCCCATTTTTGAAAACTCAATAGCCAAAGAGCCTGTGCCACAGGCAAGGTCGAGAAGTAAGCCATCGTTTATATTAAAATCCTTTAAAATACTTGCTATGTACTCTGCCCTTCTTTTGTAATCTACATTTACAGTTAAAGAGTCGTACACCTCAGCGAAGGATGAATAGGACATTTTGCGCCTCCCATAGTTGTATTTAGTATATTTTACCATAAATTACCCTGCACTACAATAAAAGTTGAGTGCCTATATGTCAAAAAGATGTGGGTAAATTTGTAAAAAATGCATACTTTAAAGCTTTTAATGTATATGTTAATATATTATTAATAATTATTTTACTTGGAGGGCTTATTGTGAAAAAGCTTTTAACAGTACTTTTATCAATAGTAATTCTTTGTGTAGGTATACTACCTTGCTTTGCAGCAGAGGAAAAATGCAATTGTGGAGATACACCCATAATTTACGTTGCCGCCCTCGGTAGTGGCTACGTTTTCCTCGATGCAGGCACAGAAAACGAAAAGCAGCTTTTCAGACCTAAAACAGAGGATATATTAAGCGACTTTGCACCACTTGTACCTGCTGCAGGGCAGCTTTTACTTAATGGTGATTACGATGCCTTTGGTGATGTTTTGCTTGACTGCGTAAACAAATCCTTTGGTATGCTTGCAATGGACAACGAGGGTAACTCTCAGCCTAATGTTACATCGGAGGAATTTCACCCGGAAAACGCTGACCACGGCATTGACTACAGCTACTACTTTGGCTACGATTTTAGAGAAGACCCTATTGAAAATGCAAAGAAATTACGTACATATATAGAAGAGGTTAAGGAAATCACAGGGCACGATACAGTCCGTATGAGAGCCTCATCTATGGGTGGTGTTACCACACTTGCATACCTAAACCTTTACGGCTCAGACGGTATTGAAACTATTATTTTACAAAACTGTCCTCTTCAGGGTACTGCAGTTGCAGGTGAGCTTTACAACGGTAAGCTTTACATTGATAAGGATGCCCTTGTAAGATATGCTTCAGGCGCGCTCCCTTCAATGGATAGTGATGTACTTGCAGGTATACTTATAACAGTTATTGATATGCTTGACTCTGCAGGAGTATGGGCAGGGCTTTTAGATATTGCAGATGTTATTGTTGCAAACCTTAAAGACAGAGTATTTGACGAAGCACTTATCCCTATTTTTGCAACAATGCCCGGTATTTGGAGCTTTGTGCCCGATGAATACTACGAGAGCGCAAAGGACTTTATGAGGCTTGACCCAACTACACACGCCGTGCTTTTAGAAAGACTTGATTATTACCATTACGAGGTACAGTCAAAAGCAGGTGAGCTTTTAACTACAGCACAGGCAAACGGCACAAACATCTATATTGTTGCAGGCTACAATATGCAAAGAACACCTCTTGTTGAGGCTTATATGAATAACTCTGACGGTACAGTTGATACAGAGTATGCATCTGTTGGTGCAACCTGTGCATATATTGGCGAGCAGTTACCTAAAGATTACAAGCAGGCTGTACCGGGAAAATACAACTACATTTCACCCGACAGAGTAATTGATGCATCTACCTGTGCACTGCCTGAGCAGACCTGGTTTATTAAGGATATGCTCCACTCCACCTGCCACGACGGACACGATGTATTTTACAGAACACTTTTCTCAAGCAAGGAGCAGTTAACCGTGCACGATATGGAAGAGTACCCACAGTTTATGCAAAACGATACTGTGCACCAAACCTTCTACAGAGTTGAAAGGCAAGGCACCGAGCTTGAAGAGGCTATGAGAGATGCAACCTTCCAAACAAGCTTTTTCAATATTATGAAGCTTATTTCCACATTCCTTAAGAGCTTTATGAAATATATGCTTGGTTAATTCTAAAAACTATAAGAAAACAGCACCTTCCGTTTTGGAAGGTGCTGTTTTCTTATAGTCTATCAAGTGTAAGCTCATATGCAGGGATGAATTCTTCCAGAAAAACCTCTGCTTCAGGCACATTTGCTTCAAGAATACGCTTTCTTGTAGCTGCCTCTGCCTCGCAAAACTCGGTGTTACCTGCCTTGCGCTCTTCAATACATTTAATAAGGGCGCTGAGCTTATCTGCTGCCTTAACAAGTGGCTTAAGCTCCTCATCCTCATCACCCTTTAAAAGCGACGAAAACACATCCTGCAAGTCCTCAGGCAGCTTTGCAACAAGCTTTTGATTTGCTGCATCCTCAACTGCCTTAAAGGCGCTTGTAAGCATTTCGTTATCGTATTTAACGGGTGTAGGCATATCGCCTGTTATAATTTCGTGAGCATCGTGGTAAAGACCTAAAACTGCAGCCCTATCTGCATTATAGGTTTTGCCGAAGCGTTTATTACCTATAATTGCAAGGGCGTGCGCTATAACAGCCACCTCTTTAGAGTGGCTATCAAGGCTTTCGTTTTCGGTATTTCTCATTAATGCCCATCGGTCAATGTATTTCATACGTGAAACCATTGCAAAAAATGTGTTGTTCATAATTTTACCTTATTTTTTAAATTTAATTTTGAATGTTTTAATCTCAAACGGCTTGAATTTTGCACTTAAAAATTTACCGTTATAATCAACCTTTATATCCTCTTCTTCAAGAAGATTACATTCAGTTGCAGTTTCAATTTCATCACAGAAAACAAAATTTGCGCATGTTTTTTTGTTTGCTGTTTCATAAGCACGAACAATAATATGGTCGCTATCCTCTGCCACTTTAACAGTTTCAATAACTATATTGTTCTCCAAGCAGGAAACGAAATAATAATTACTGTCAATTGTACCATGCTGTGCCTTTACAGGAATTGCATAAAGCGGAAAGTTCACATTGTAAGCTTCTTTAACAGTATCAGAATCTGCAACACCCTTTGTATGAGGGTAAATAGAGAAGGTGAATGAATGAGATTCTCTATCCTGAACAGTATTTGGTCTTGTTGCACAACGCAAAAGCGTTGGACGGATTCTGCCATGCTTAACATCACAGCCATACTTACAGTCGTTAAGAATTGAAAGACCGAAGCTGTTATCTGAAAGGTCAACCCATTTGTGCATTGACTCCTCGAACTGAGCAAATTCCCAGGTGGTATTTGTGGTGGTTGAACGCTCAACATTACCAAACTGAATATCAAAGGTTGCCTTTGTAGCGTTAACGTCTACAGGGTAGTCTGCCTTAAGCACAACGTGGTCCTCGTGCCAGTTCGCCTCGTAATCAACATCAATTCTTTCAAGAGCATCATAAATTTTGTAATATTCTGTGAAGGTTGAATCGCGGAAGGCTCTCTCAACCTTATAAACAGCTCTTACAGGGCCAACCTCAATAAGCTCTGCTTTTTTGAAATCAAGCTCCCAGCTCTTTTCATCGAAATAGCACTTGATATCCCATGCCTCGTGGTTATGAGGTCTGTCCTGGTACGCTATAACCTTACCTAAGGTTTCACCTTCAGGAGCAACCTCTCTTTGTGGGCCCTTACAGTAAAGCTTTGAAATATTAAACTTCTCATCAAATTCAACATCGAAAATAGGTGTTGAAACGGTATTTTCTGTTGCATTAACAGGTCTGAATTCTGAAGGCGCGCATTTTCTTACTGAAATTGATGCATGTCCCTTAGGCTCAACAAATGTTACAAAAACAATTTTGCCATCGTGAGTTTTTTGGTATGGTACTTCATCACCATTAACATCAAAGAGTGCAAATTCGCCATCACAAGGGATTTCAGAAATAACAGCATCTTCTCTTGTAAAGCCTGTTGTGTTGAATATTACTATGCTATCCTCTTCAAGGTTCAATTTTGCAACAATGGCATTTTGAGCATCAGCCAGCATTTCACGGCCCTCTGCAAGCACCTTTTCATAATCCTCTTTACTATCCTCGTAAACCTCCTTAATTGAAGAACCGGGGAGAATATCGTGGAACTGGTTGAGAAGAATAAGCTTCCAGTTTTCAAGGAGCCTTGCTCTTGGGTACTCTAAGCCTGTTTCTTTATTAGCAATTGCTGCAAGTGTTTCAACATCGTGGTAGAGGCATTCGCTCTTACGGTTGTATTTTTTATTTCTTGCCTGGCTTGTAAGTGTACCCCTGTGGAATTCAAGGTATAACTCACCACACCAGGTTGGAAGGTGCTTGTTACCTGACACCTGCTCATCAAGGTGCTCAAAGAAATCGAGTGATGAGCTTTGTTTTACTACAGGGCAGCCTTGAATACCCTTTGACATACGTCTGCCGTATTCAAGCATTTCAACGGTAGGTCCACCACCACCGTCGCCAAAGCCGTAGCTCATAAGGAAATCTTTACCTAAATCCTTTTGAGAATAACGCTTGTAGCCACCAATAACGTACAACGGGCGAAGCTTGCTGTTATACGTAGTCTGCCAATTCTTTCTTTCGTCTACAGTTGCATGGCAGCTTGGCGGGAAGTGTGAAAGCACCTCTGTGCCGTCAATACCACGCCACTTGAATGTATCGTAAGGAAATTTGTTATACTCGTTCCAGCTTATTTTTGTGGTCATAAAATACTTCATACCACATTTTTTAATAAGCTGTGGAATTGCTGCTGAATAGCCGAAAACATCGGGGAGCCACATAATTTTGTTATCTACCCCAAACTCATCACGGAAAAAGCGCTTACCTACCATAAATTGGCGCACAAGTGCTTCACCTGATGCTACATTAGTATCAGCCTCAACCCACATTGAGCCTTCTACTTCCCATCTGCCCTCTTTTACTCGTTGCTTTATGCCTTCAAAAACCTCAGGATAATCCTGCTTTACATAATCGTAAAGCTGTGCCTGAGATGACATAAACTTATATTCAGGGTACTCCTCCATAAGCTTAAGCACTGTTGCAAAGGAACGACAGCTCTTTTCTCTTGTCTGACGAAGGCGCCACAGCCACGCAACGTCAATATGAGTGTGCCCAATGCTCCAGCAGGTTGCCTCTTCGAACCTGCCGTAGAGATTTTCATCTAAATACTTCATTGCCTCAAATGCAGATTTGTGAAAAACCTCTCTGTCATAGGTATCAATATCAAGAATGTTGCAAGCCTCGTTGAGGGCTTTGATGATGTTAACACGAGCATCGCTGTCCTCACCGTGATATTTTGCAACCTTAAGAGGTGTGAGAATATCAAAGTAAATATCGTATGCAATATCATCCATAACCTGCAGCTGTGCAGAAAGCTGAATTTTACCTCTCCACTCGTGGTCATCGGAATAAGCGTTTATAGCAATTTCGAGCTGTTCGCCACCCTGTGCACACTTTGTAAGTGTTACGTACCGGTGGTTACTGTCGCCACCCTGCACAACCTTGCCGTTTACAAAAACTATAAACTGAGGGTTCACCTCGTCCCAGCTTCTTTCATAGGGCTTAAGGCTGTATATAACGTGCTGACCCTTAAACTCTTCAGGAATAGTGATTGTTTGCTTAAACCAGCAATAACATTCCTTATATCCCCAAAAATCCTGACCTGCCTTAAAGGGCACCCATTCGCCCTCGTTAATTTGGTCTATATTATACTGCCCGTCACGGAAAAGGAAATCTCCTGTTTCAACGCTTTGAGCAATTACAAATTTAGCATATAAATCTTTTAAAATCTGATTAATTCTGCCACTAAGCATAAATCTTTCACTGTTCTTATCGTGAAAGTCGATTTCAAAATGCGCCATAGCTACACCCCATATAGTTTGATAGTTGTATAATTTTATCACAGAATATGGCATATTACAATAATTTGAGACCAAAAAACACGTCATAAATCGTTATTTTTTATAGTTGACTTTATAATAATAAAAAAGTAAAATAAAAGGTAATAATAATTAGCAGAGGAGAGATATAAATGGCTCATTATTGTAAAGAACCATCAAGAACATTTAGTGAATATTTGCTTATACCCGGTTACACAGGTCCTGATTGTATTCCAAACAATGTTGATTTGAGAACACCACTTTGTAAATTCAGAAAGGGCGAAGAGGAATCACCTATCACCCTTAACATTCCTATGATTTCTGCTATTATGCAGTCTGTATCAAACGATACACTTGCTATTGCACTCGCTAAAGAAGGTGGTATGTCTTTCATATACGGCTCACAATCTATCGAGGACGAGGCAGCTATGGTTGCAAGAGTAAAAAATTACAAGGCAGGCTTTGTTATTTCCGACTCTAACCTCTGCCCTGACAACACATTGGGCGATGTTGTTAACCTCTATGATTCACTCGGCCACTCAACAATGGCTGTTACAGATGACGGTACTGCAACAGGTAAGCTTTTAGGTGTTGTTACATCAAGAGATTACAGAATCAGCCGT
This sequence comes from Acutalibacteraceae bacterium, assembly GCA_045532505.1. Lineage (GTDB taxonomy): Bacteria > Bacillota > Clostridia > Oscillospirales > Acutalibacteraceae > DTU089. Next base: position 30,207 of record JAZSGB010000074.1, read on the forward strand.
ATGCCTTTAGATTTAAAGGTTACAGAGTTTATGACTCCACTTGATAAGCTTGTTACAGCTCCTGCTTCTACAACTCTTAAAGAAGCAAACGATATTATCTGGGAGCACAAGCTCAACTCTCTCCCTATTATAGATGAAAAGGGTAACCTCCTTTACTTTGTATTCCGTAAGGACTACTCACAGCACAAGGAAAACCCACAGGAAATTCTTGACGCAAACAAGCGCTATATGGTTGGTGCAGGTATCAACACAAGAGACTACGCCGAAAGAGTACCTGCTCTTGTTGAAGCAGGTGCAGATGTACTTTGTATTGACTCCTCCGAGGGTTACACAGAGTGGCAGAAGCGCACAATTGCATTTATAAGAGAAAAGTACGGCGATACAGTTAAGGTTGGCGCAGGTAACGTTGTTGACAGAGACGGCTTCCGTTTCCTTGCGGATGCAGGCGCAGACTTTATTAAGGTCGGTATCGGTGGTGGCTCAATTTGCATCACCCGTGAAACAAAAGGCATTGGCCGTGGACAGGCTACAGCACTTATTGAGGTTGCTGCCGCCCGTGATGAATACTTCAAAGAAACAGGCGTTTACGTGCCGATTTGCTCTGACGGTGGTATTGTGCACGACTACCATATGACACTCGCCCTTGCAATGGGAGCAGACTTTATGATGCTTGGCAGATACTTTGCTCGTTTTGACGAAAGCCCAACACCAAAGCTTAACATTAACGGCACATATGTTAAGGAGTATTGGGGCGAAGGCTCAAACAGAGCACGTAACTGGCAGAGATATGACCTTGGTGGTCAATCAAAGCTCTCTTTTGAGGAAGGCGTTGACTCATACGTAACATACGCAGGCTCACTCCACGATAACGTTACAAAGAGCCTTTACAAGGTTAAATCAACAATGTGCAACTGTGGTGTGCTTACTATCCCTGATTTACAGAGAGATGCAAAGCTTACACTTGTTAGTGCAACAAGTATTGTTGAAGGTGGCGCACACGACGTTACACTTAAAACAAACACAGGTAATATAAGATAATTTAATTAACAACGTAAAATCCGTATGCAGACTACTGCATACGGATTTATTGTTATTATTTTTTAGTCGCACCCAAGTTTTAGGCTGTAACTGTTTCCTCTGCAAAAAGCTTTTGAAGGAAGCTGACTGATGCCTGCATACACTCCATTGCCAGCTTATTATGGCTAAACTCAAGGTGGAAGCAATGGTTATTTAAAAGACCACTCACCTCGTAGCACTCGTAGTGTGGTGCTACTGCTTTGATTCTTTCTGCCATAGGAGCACCTTGATTTTGGCATACTATGTCATCGTTTGCCCAACACATAAATGTGCTGCACCATTTTTCATTTACAAAAGCAGAGGAGGACATATAGTCAATAAACGGAAACTCTTTAATATTAGATAAATCACTTTTTAACGGAAAATCGCCAACAATAAGCTGTGCAGTTTTAGGAATAACGCCAAAAAGCTTTGTGCCACCCAAAAGCACCTCTAAATCGTATATGCCACACATAAGCATAGCACCCTTAAAGCTTACCTGTATTTGTGGGCAACCAAGCTTTTCGCTTAAATCGGGGTTACAGCAAAGCGCCTCCATATAGGATGCCGTATACCCACCTGAGCTATCCCCCGTAACAACAAGGTTATCTAAATCAATATTATATTCTTCTGCTAAAGCATTTATGTAATTTGCTGCATTAACACAATCCTCAAGGTAACCCGGAAAAACAACCTCGGGTGGCATACGGTAATTAACACAAAAAACAAAGTAGCCCTCATTAGCATAAAACTCACTTATACTAACACGGCACTTTTTATCACCCATTAAAAAGCCACCACCGTGGTAGTAAAGCACCAACGGATGCTTTTTACCATCGTTGAGAATATCTGCCTTATAGTAAAGGTCGCCCTTTGCCATCTCTGACTGACCGTATGAAATATCCTTTTGACATACAACATTCGGAAAGCGCAATTTATTCTGTGTAGGATAGCAAATTCCGTCTATCGCCTTAAAAACAACCTGTGCCAAATTCATAATATGAAGCCCCCTCTTTGGAAACACTTATTTCCACTATCTTCATATTATTACAAATTTTGGAAAATTTCAAACATTTTTTTCAAATGTTTGTTTTTCTATTTCTCTTTTTAGCTTTGAGATTATTCTTTTCTCTAATCTGGATATATAGCTTTGAGAAATGCCCAGCTCATCTGCCACCTCCTTTTGAGTTTTTTCTTCATAGCCACACATACCAAAGCGCATATTCATAATAAGGCGCTCTCTTTCAGAAAGCTCTGCCATACACTCATATAAAATACGCCTTTCATCCTCTGATTCAAGACCATCGTTTATTTCTAAGCCGTCGCTACCCAGCACATCGGAAAGCAATAGCTCGTTGCCGTCCCAATCTACATTTAAAGGTTCATCCAAGGAGATATCAAGCCTACGGTGATTCACCTTTCTGAGATACATTAATATTTCATTTTCTATACACCTTGAGGCATAAGTAGCAAGCTTAATATTTTTATCCAAATCAAATGTATTAACTGCCTTTATAAGACCTATGGTGCCTATAGAAATTAAATCTTCTATAGAAACACCCGAGCCTTCAAACTTTTTAGCAACATAAACTACAAGGCGCAAATTGTGCTCTACCAACTTATCACGAGCACGCTTACTCCCCTCCCTATGCTGTAAAACAAGCTTATCCTCTTCATCCTTTTCTAAGGGCGCAGGCAGAGTTTGTGGACTGTTTATATAAAATATTTCTTTTTTAAAAAGCTTAAGTAAGATTTTGTTTTTTATTACATTTAATTTGATAAACGCTTTCATTCAATCACCCTTTTATTTAAAAGTAAGCTGTATTCACCTTGAGAAAAATCAACATCCGTCAGCGCTATGCTTACATTTTTTATTTCCACTTTATTTTTAGATATCTCAACCTCAACTTTATCGGGCACAAATGCAGGCAAAAGTGCAGACTCCCCTACAGTTTTGCATGGCACAAGGTGAATAGACCCTACAAGAGAATCAGGAATATCATCTAAATATCCCGTTTTTAAAAACCTCTGCTCTTCGTATGTAAAAAATGGTGCAAAGCTTTTAACCTCGCCTACAAAAACGGTTCGACCTGTAAGTGTATCTACAAGGCTGTTGCCTGTGTCTATATACCCTAAAACAGCAATTTCGGTATTTCGGAAGGACACGCAAACCTTATATACCTGATTTTTAGTTGCCTTGCGCTCAAAAAAGTAATTTACAACAAGGAAGACACCGTATATTAAAAATGTGCAGCCTACAAGGTACTTAATGCTCATATCAAAATAAACCGTACCGTTTACATACATTATGCCGTGAGGCTTAAAGGTTATTTCTAAAAAGTACATTGCGCCACCAAACAGCACGCTAATAATAAAAAAGCCTGTATACGCCTTAAAAAAGGATTTTACGGTACGTGGTAAAAAGCTTAACAAAACTATTATTGCGCCTATAATAAGCTTTATGGCTACAGAAACGGGTAAAAAACTTTCATCAATAAAAACCACAAGGGAGGACACTCCACCAAAAACACAGGCAAGACCTATACCCCATTTATTTGTAGGTAAATTAACTGCTACCCTTGTACAAACAAGAAAAATATATGTAATCAAAATGTTTACGCACACTAAAACATCTACATAAATTTCCAGGTCCCTCACCTCAGGGATATTATATATTTCCGATGGTTAAATATTTGTCGCTTGTAGTCGATGTAGTTGAAATAATCGTTGACAATGTGGTTAGTTTATTTTAAAATTTAGTAAATGATAATTTTATTCGGGTGATAAAATGAGAGTTTTTAAAAATGCAAAAGTAATTTTTCCTAATGAAATAAGGGGGTGCATCGTTGTAACAAGCAACGGTAAAATTACCGATATTTGCGACAGCTTTGATTTTTCACAGGCTGATTGCGTAGTAGACTGTGGAGGAATGTACCTTTCCCCCGGCTTTATAGATATACACGTGCACGGTGGTGGCAACAAAAGTGCTATGAGCGAAAAGAGCCAAGATATTGTTGATATGGCAGAGGCTCACCTGAAATACGGCACTACATCTATTGTGCCTACAACGCTTGCTGCACCTGTAGAACAATTAAAAAAGGTTACAAATACAATAAAAGAAGCTTCTCAAAAAAGCAAAAAGGCTCACATATTAGGCATTCACTTTGAAGGACCGTATATTTCAAAAAAATACAAGGGTGCCCAAAGCGAAAGTAATATTTTAAACCCTGAGCTTTGCCCTCCCGATGAGCTTTTCGATATATGGGATAAGGTGCTTATTATGGGTGCTGCCCCTGAAGAGCCCGGTGTACTTCGGCTTGGAGATAAACTTAAAGCACGTGGCATTGTTGGTAGTGTTGCCCACTCTGCTGCAAGTTATGAGCAGGTAGAAAACGCACTAAAGCACGGCTTTACAGATGTTACACACATTTACAATGCCTGCGCCTCCTGCTTTAAAATAGGTCCGTTAAGAACCGCCGGTGTTGTAGAGGCAGGCCTTGCCATAGACGAAATATCTACCCAGGTAATTGCTGATTTAAAGCACCTGCCTGTAGGTCTTTTAAAGCTCCTTTACAAATGTAAGGGTGATGATAAAATGTATTTAATCACCGACGGACTTGAATACTCTGCTACAGAAATAAAAGAAAACACCGTTTTCACGCAGGAAAACGGCGTTCAGGTTGTTTGCGAGGGTGGTGTTATGTTACTTGCAGATAAATCTGCTTTGGCAGGTAGCATTGCTACCTTGAGAGATTGTGTAAGGAATATGTATAAAACAGTTGGCGTACCCTTGCACAGTGCAGTAAAAATGGCATCGCTCACCCCTGCAACGGTAATAGGCTACCAGCATACCAAGGGTCAAATTAAAGTCGGCTATGATGCTGATTTAATTATATTTGACGATGATTTAAATATTAAAGAGGTTTACACTAACTAAAAAAATAATGCACTCTGCAACAGATTATTGCAGAGTGCATTATTTTTATTTATGTATTATAAAGCATTTTTTAAAGCTTCCCTCGTGCCTGAACCCACAAGGCCATCTACAGTAAGCGTTTTATCCTGTTGGAAATTTCTAACTGCAGTTTCAGTCATAGCACCGAATGCACCGTCTACATTCGCCTCATCTAAATAGCCTAACTGTGCAAGGTGCCATTGCAGCCACTTAACACCTTCATTGTTATCACCCTTGCGAAGTGTTGCAGTTGGCTCTGCATACGGGCAAGTAGTATTTACAGCTTTATCAAGCTTAATGTAATCTGCATGGGCATAGCCTGTGTAGGTTGTGCCGTTTGCTGTTAACTGCACCCTATACCAGCCATCAAGTGTTTCCAGTATTAAAACGGCTTGTCCGTTTTGCACCGTTGTAACAACAGCTGCGCTTGTGCTTGCACTCTTTCTTATATTAAGGCTATCATTCACAACAACAGTTGCTGTAAGCTGTGTTTCGCCTTTAGTTTTTACAGAAAGTGCCGGTGTTTGCGCTGAGCTTGCTACCATACTGTCGCTCTTATAAAATGCGCTTACTCTGTAAAGATATTTAGAGCCCGAAAGCAATGTAGTATCGTAAAACTCAGCATCCTTTACTGTACCGACTAAGGCATAGCCACTTATACTGTTATAACGGTAAACATTATACCCTTGGCACTTAACACCTGTCCACTTAATTTTTATTGAAGTCTCTGTTACACTTTCTGCAACAAGCTCTGTTGGTGCAGGTGGAGCCGAAACGCCTACAAAAACATCGCTGTATTTACTGAACACAAATACACCGTCTGTATTCTTATAGAAGGCTCGTATTTTGTAATTTCGCTTTTCGCCCGATATAAAATCGGTATCGGTATAGCTTGTTGCAGAGGTAGCTTTAAGCATCTCGTATTGCCCTGTGGTTTCGCTATAGCACCAAACCTGATAATACTGGGCAAGCCTAATACTATCCCACCTTAAAGTAACGGTGTTTTCTGTAGCAGTAGCCGTTACCTGTGGTACTGCTTCTTTAAAAGCATCCTCAGCAGTCCGGTCGCCGTGTGGCATATCCTTAAAAACAGGTATTGAGAAAATTATTTTATTTTTGAGCACGCCACTCGCCTTATAAGCTTTATATGTTTTTTGGCTTTCGGCAGCAGCAGCACGAATATTTGCCATATATTCGTGGCTATATAAGTTATCTGAATTAGGGTTCACATTAAACTTTTGCAAGTAGCCTGTAAACTGATTTTTTGAAAATGATGAATAAATATATTGAGCACCGTAGTAGATAGATTTAAATGGAGAATCCCAAGGTCTGCCGTAATCGGTAGAAACCGAGATATTAACTGCAGGTATAAAGCCTTTATAGGTTTTGCCGTTTACCTTTGCCGATACCTTATAAAAGCCCCCTGAGGTCAAAATATAGTTAAGCTCTGTATTTTTAGGCACAACTACAACCTGCTTTGCTGTTGTAGAGGCAGATTGATACATTAAAGTATCAATTTTAGCCTTCATATATCCGTTTGCCCAACGAAGACCATCACCTGCGCCTGTGTATGCACCAATATTATAGTAGTTGTAAATGCCGTTGTACGGTGCATTTTCACCACTTGAGCCACCTGCATATGAGGATGTAGAGGAGCCTACCTCCTGCACGATTTTTGATGCAAGGAAATATGCACTCATACCGCTATCCTTAGCAGCAAGCATAATTGCCTCAGAATACTTAATTGGCTTACCATCCTTTTGATAAACCTGAGTTTTGCCTTCAGCATCTAAGAAGCTTATTTCACTATTGTACATCCAGGTCGATTTAAGTATTGTTTCAACTGCATCAATAGAATGGTTTTCATCGTATGCTGTTGTTTCAAACTGGAATATCAAATCCTCTGTAAGGAAGTTGCGAGGGTCAAGGTAATATTCCACAGCTTCTTTTGAAGCACTAACCCAGTTACTCGCCTCTTGAATTACACCGTGGCAGCTGCTGCACGAACACTTTAAATTAGCCGAAACTATGTTCTCTATAAGCTGCTTGTTATGTGGTGTATGCTCACCCTCAACAGCCTCACTCCAGGTAAGGTTTGTAATAAAGGGAACAAACTCCCACTCAGGGTATTGCTTGTGGAGTGCTAAAAGTGGTTCCGTATAAGATAACGGAAAGCCTGACTCTGCAAGCATTTGCTTATACTCTGCATCACTCATTGATTTGAATATGTTAGAAAGAATTTCCAAAACATCGTCAATAGAAACAACGCCGTCGCTATTAATATCAGCAAGCTCGGTAAACTCAACTATACCCGATGCAATCTGCAACGCTATATGAGCATCATCAACTGATATATCACCGTTTTTATCTAAATCTCCTTTTTCGGGATTAGGTACTGTATTATGTGCCTGGCTTTCGGTTATAGCTTCATCATTCACCTGCGAAGCTTCTTGTGCTTGTGCAAAAGGAACAACTGCACAGAGCATTATTACAGACAGAATAAAAGCTATTAATTTCACAATTCTACTCATAGCAGTCTCCTTTCCACATAATATACCATTGTTAATAATTATTTTACCATAAACAAAGGTGAGTAAATTTCTAAAACGGAAATTTACTCACCTTTTAACAGTAATTTAACAACTCTCGTCATCTACCTTTTCAAGTAGGAAATCATCCTCTAAGGTATCTAACCCTATATGTGCAGGGCTGTATATTTTAGGTGCAACAAGCAGTCTTTTTCTTTCTTTTATTTTTTCATCCTGCTCGTATAACACCCTTGAATTATAGTGCGCCCAAACTGCAAAGCACATAATAATAAATGCTACATATTGAACAAGGCTGAAAATTTGCAATACTTTTTCGTTGGAAAAGATGCTTGAAAAAACCTCGCCAAGCTCAGTGAGCTCATACTTTGTAACTGCGTAGCTAAGTGTTCTGTAAACACAGTACACAAGCCCAAACATAAACGAAGCTGCCTCAAACACAAAAACCTTTTTTGTATTAATATCTCTGAATAAATAAGACAGCGAAACAAGCATAAACAAAAAGCTGAACGTAGCAACTGTGTTAAACACACCTAAAAACAGCTTAGCGCCAACAAGCACACCACCTGTAAAGCCTGCCTCGAGAACAACATCCTCTATTGCCCACTTTAAAAAACGGACTAAGAATATGAAAATTAAAACTATTTTAAGTACATTAATTCTTTTTTTGCAAGCGAAAGCTCTATGGCGCTTATACCCTACACCCTCGCCGTTAAGGGCTAAAAAACATAATATGCAAATTATGTAAAAGGTGTAGCTTGTGATTTTGGTGCCGTAGGCAAGCAGTGATGCATTGTATTCACCTGCATAAATAAAGGCATTAGCTATGAGGAGAATTATTCCACTTATAGAAAACAACTTTACCGAATTCAACAAATATTCTGCTTTTGTCATAGCTATGCCTCCTAACTGTTTAAAATTACTTTTTTATAAAATCAATCGGCGACACAATGTGCCGCCGATTTAGAGACAAATTATTTATCCTCTGGCTTTGATGAAGCTTTAGGGTCTGTTTCAGAAACACTCATCTGCTTCTTAGCAAGCTCTTTAATTGCCTCAGGATCACCTGACATAGCAATCTTAGCAGCTTCCTCACGACGTTGGATAAGCTCAGCGTACATACGCTCTCTCTTCTCACCACTAAGGTCGTAGAAGAGAATTGGAATAATACCTAAAAGACCTGTAACGGTAGGAATGATTGTAGCCATTGCAAAAAGGCCGAACTTAGTATTATCGGTCTGTGCCTCGCCCCTTGTATAAGAAGAAATATCGTAGCCAATAAGCTTCTTAAGCTGTAAGGAAAGAGCAGAGTTAGCAATACTTGCAAGCTTCTTTGTAAGGTCTCGAGCAACAGAAGTCATAGCCTCTGTTCTGTAACCGTTCTTCCATTCGCAGTAGTCCATAGACTCATTATACATTTCACTTGGAATAACTCTACGAACACCCCAGAATACCATGTAAATAGCTTCTTTAATAGCCATAACAAAGAACATCGGCAGAACTTTTTTGTATATACCGTTGTGCTTACCACCTATCATACCTACTAAGAATACAGGAATATCAAGGAGTGGCTGGCTCTTTGTACCAAGAAGATAGAGAGTCTTTGTTGAGAACTTTCTTCTGAACCAAGGTACAAGTGAGAACGAGAACGGGTTTATGATAGCACCGGGGATACCGGCAACCATTGTCATAGATGCAAAGTTAAGAACGTCTATGTAGTAGTCGTTAATACTACCACCAACACTGAAGTTGGAAAGTGTTTCGGAAAGTGTAAGCAACAGAATAGGCTTATTGTTAACAACCGACTTAAGGCTCTGCATAACACTTGGTGTTTCAACAGACTGAAGAACACGCTCACGAGTCATAACGCAGAATATAAGCGAAGCTACACCACTGACAATCGCAGTAAAGTTACCCATAAACATAAATGTTGATGTGTAAGAAAGGTTGATAACCTTGTTACCGATAAGGTCAATAAGCACAGTAAGTATCTGTTGTGGTAGCTTTTCACCCAGCAGACCCGAGAAGAACTCGGCCATAGTAATAAGCCTGGTTCGGTCTACAGGGTGTGGCGTTATGGTAGCCAGCATACCTGTTTTTGCTATAGCACGGAAGGTACCTGCACCTTCACGAACAACTGCCAACAAGAAATATGTAAGGAACTTGCCCATATCTCTAGAGCCTTTACCCTTAAAGAGCATTGGGAGAAGCCAATAGAAGCATGTACCCAATGTACCGGGAATACCCAAACCTACAAGATACGGTTTAAATTTACCCCAACGTGTACGAGTTTTCTCAACGATTGCCGCTGTGAAGATATCGTTAATAACGTCCCAAAAACCGTTGAAAACACTAACAAAGGTTTGGAAGTCAAGGTCAATTTGAAGAATGCTTGTTACGAAACGGTCATTGAAGGAGTCGATATTAAAGCTTTGGCACATATCGTAAACAACGTACCAAATTGTCTCTCTCATACCAACGTATCTTCTGTTTTCATAGACGTACTCACGGGAAGCAGCATCTATTTCCGGCGTTTCTGTAACAGTGGTTTTTTCCTCTGCCAAAAAATACACCTCCAAGTTAATATATGCCTATTGAGCATAATAAACCATTTATAAAGGGATTATATCACACCATTAAATGGTTTGCAACAACAAAATACGATTTTAAGCCTTTAAAAAGCAACCTTGTATAAAACATCAAATTTAACAATAGTTGTTTGTTTACTTTTACCACACCAAATAATAAAGGTTGATTGCAGCAAGCAACCAACCTTTGGATTAAAGTGTATCAAATTTTATATAAGCACTTTAGATAAGAAGGATTTAAGTCTGTCAGATTTAGGATTGTTGAAAATCTCATCAGGAGTACCCTGCTCAACAATTACACCCTCATCCATAAATATTACCCTATCGGCAACCTCTTTTGCAAAGCCCATTTCGTGGGTAACAACAACCATAGTCATACCCTGCTCTGCAAGGTTTTTCATAACATCAAGAACCTCGCCAACCATTTCAGGGTCAAGGGCAGAGGTAGGTTCATCAAAAAGCATAACCTCCGGCTCCATACAGAGCGCTCTGACAATAGCAATTCTCTGTTTTTGACCACCCGAAAGCTGGTCAGGGTAAGCGTGTGCTCTGTCTGCAAGACCAACCCTTTCGAGAAGCTCCATAGCCTTTGCTTCGGCATCCTTTTGGCTTTTGCTTGAAATTTTAACAGGTGCCAGGGTCATATTTTTAAGAATATCCATATTAGGGAACAAATTAAAGTGCTGAAAAACCATTCCCATTTTCTGACGATGCTTATTAATGTTTGTCTTTTTAGAGGTGATTTCTGCACCATCAAAGACAATACTGCCTGCCGTTGGAATTTCAAGAAGGTTAAGGGAGCGAAGCAAGGTGCTTTTACCACTACCTGACGGCCCGATTATAACAACCTTTTCACCACGGAGAATTTCACAATCAATACCATCGAGTGCCTTAACAGCTCCACCTGTGTAGTGCTTTTTAAGTCCGCTAACTTTAATCAAAACATTATCGCTCACTCTTGCGCAACCTCCTTTCGAGCTTACCTACAAGGGATGTAAGAAGCATAACTATTACAAGATATACGCCTGCAACCGTAAAGAGTGGAATAAAATACTCAAAGGTTCTGCCTGCAACAACGTTACCTGATTTTGTAAGGTCCATAACACCAACATAACCTGCAACTGAGGTTTCTTTTATAAGAGCAATAAATTCGTTGCAAAGGGTAGGAAGCACAGCCTTAAACATTTGAGGAATAATTATGTAGCGCATTGTTTGAACATAGTTAAAGCCAAGGCTTCTGCCTGCCTCAAACTGACCGTTATCAATAGACATTATACCTGCTCTGAAAATTTCGGCAACATATGCACCGGAGTTTATACCAAAGGCAACTATTGCAACAGGTACACCGTCTTTGGCTGAAACAAAAACAACAAAATACATAATCATAAGCTGAACAACAACGGGTGTTCCTCTTATAACGGTAAGGTAAACCTTACAAATTGCATTTATTACAGCAAGTACATAGTAGCCTATGCCACCATGCATTTTCATAGATTCCTTGTTTTTATCAAACGAGGAACGCACTGCAGCAACAAGTATACCTATAACAATACCAAGCACCAATGCGCCTGCAGTAATTTTAAGAGTATTTAAAAAGCCATCTATCATAAGCTCAAATCTGCCGTCACCAAAGACAAATTGAAACTCTTGCCAAAGCTCTTTCATTCTCTCATCCTTTCACAAGTTGTAAATCACATAAAACAAGGGCGGAACAAATCCGCCCTTGAATTCGGAAAACTAAATAAATTATTTCTTGATATACTTATCAATAACTTTCTGTACAGAACCGTCTGCGATAAGCTCTTTAAGTGCTGCATCAACCTTTGTCTGAAGCTCTGTGTTATCCTTTGCAAAGCAGATAGCATACTGTTCAACTGTATACTCAGTATCAAGAATTTCGAGACCTTCGTTAGCTGCTACATATGACTTTGCAGGCTCATTATCGATAATAACGCAATCAACCTTATCTGCAAGGAGAGCCTGAACAGCTACTGCACCGTTGTCGTAACGAGTGATATTCTCTTCGCCGAAATCATCTGTTGCATAGATATCACCTGTTGTTGATGTCTGAACACCAATCTTTTTGCCTGTAACATCATCAAGAGTCTTGATAGCGCTACCCTCTTTAACGATAACAACCTGAACACCTGTTGCATAAGATGTTGAGAAGTTAACCTTTTCAAGTCTTTCATCGTTAACTGTAAGACCGGCCATACCCATATCGTACTTCTTTGACTGAACACCCGGAATGATTGAATCGAATGCGATATCAACGATTTCGAGCTCCATACCAAGCTTATCAGCAATAAGCTGAGCAATTTCAGCGTCGATACCAACAATTTTATCGCCATCAACAAACTCATATGGAGGGAACTCAGCATTTGTAGCCATTGTAAGAACAGCCTTTGGTGCTGCAGTTGTGTCGCCGTTGTCTGCATCTGTATCTGCATTGTTACCACAAGCGGCAAAGCAAGCAACAATAGCAATTACAAGAACGATTGAAGCTATTTTTAAAAACTTTTTCATTATAAAAACCTCACTTTTTATATTCGCACTTTCGTGCTGTGTGCTTGCATTATATACCCAAAAGCTGTAAAATGCAATACTTTTTGAGAATTTATACACACATATACATTGTTATGCAAAAATTATAACAAAAAGCAAATGTTAACAATTTATATATATACAAATTTAAAAATATGTAGTATAATAGCTTACGACTATTAAATTTTAGGATTAATTTATATGGTTTATTTAAATATAATTGCATTAATTTTTTTAGGTATAATGTTTTTCGCGCAGCTCCTTGCTGCCTCATGGTACGACCTTGTAAAAAAAACAGGCGACAAAAAAAGAGCTTTTAAGCATAAAATAATTTGTTCACTTATTTACGTTGCAACAGTTTTATTGTGCACTGCAATCGGCAAAGGCTTTTCCAATGTATTTACAAGCTTTTTTTTAATTGCGATTTTCCTTTTCTTCCTTCACGATATTTTAGAAGATAAAAAAGCAAAGGCTTGTAAAAGCATATCAGCATTACTTTCTTCATTAGCTTACATTATTTTAGCCGTGGCAATGTATCAAAAAAACGCAGAATTATTCAGCTTTATGCCGTTAAGCGCCACATTGCAATGGGTAATACCTTCAGCTGTTACGGCTGCTTGTGTGATATTTTCTGTAAAGCTGCCCCAAACGTCTTCTGCAATTGCTTCTATTTATATGGCTGTTAATGCCGGCCTTTTAGCCTACAAGCTCCAAAACGGTGAGCCCGGGCTTTACCAAGCAGCAAGCTGTGCCGTTACATTAGGCGCAATAGCACTACTTATTTCAAGCATTATTCCGGTTTTCGATAAATCAGACAATAAAGCTCTTTTACGTACAAACGCATATTATTTTGGTCTTATGTTCATTTCCTGCTCTGTTGCAGTTTTATAATAAAGGAGAATAAAATGAAAAAGTTTATTTCAATAGCTCTTTGCATAATTCTTGCAGTTTCACTTATGCCTGTTACACTTGCTGCAGATTACGGCGACTTTGAATACCAGGCAAACTCTGTAGGTACATATGTTATAACAGGCTACAACAACTTTAAGAATGACTATGTTACAATACCTGAAACCATAAACGGTATAAAGGTTACTGCTGTCGGCAAGGCTGCATTCCAAAACAAAACTAATGTTACAACGGTTAAATTCCCCGAATCTGTAACTGCTATTGCAGCAAACGCCTTTTACGGCTGTAAAAATCTCAGCTCCGTTTTATTAACCGACAGTATAACCTCAATCGGTTCAAAGGCATTCAGCATGTGCACAAGTCTTACAGGTATCAACTTAAGAAATGTAACTACAGTTGGTGAACACGCCTTTTACGGCTGCAACAACATTACAAACCTCTATTGTGGTGATAGCTTAAAGGTTATCGGTGCATACGCTTTTCAAAAATGCTCTGCCTTAACCTTTATAAAATGGTCGCCAAAGCTTATTTATATTGGTAATTATGCTTTTGCAGACTGCACATCACTTACAAGCCTTACATTACCAAACAAATTAAACCACATCGGCAACAGTTCATTTAAAAATTGCACAGCTTTAAAAACACTTAAATTTGGTACAGGCAAGCTTGAAATTGGTGCATATGCATTTGAAAACTGCTCTGCGCTTACCTCTGTAACTCTTCCTAATAACATTTCATCTATCGGAAGGCACGCCTTTTCACTGCGTGCACAGGGCTCAACAAGCTTTTCAAACAGCGTATCATTAAGCTGCACAAGTAAAACAAGTGCTGCCGTAAAATATGCAAAAATACACAATGTACCGATTTACATTGGCGAATACAATAAAACCTTCTCTTGCTTTGGTGATTTAAACGGCAACGGAAAAACAGAAAAAACTGACGCTAAATCTGTTCTTCGCATTGCCGCCTCTATGGATAAATCAATATCGGGTGATAAGCTTTTTGTGTGCGACATCAACTGCAACGGTAAAATAGATACAGGTGATGTTTCCTACATTCTTCAAAATGCTTAAATCTTTTCTGTAACAAAGCCTTTAAAGCCTGCTTTTTTTAAAGCCTCAAGCTGTTTTTGAGCATTCTCTTTCACAGCGAAGGCACCAACCTGCACAGTATACAACGTTCCGTTTTTTGACGGAGCGTTGTTTTGTTTTAAAAGAGCAACGCCGTAATACTTGCAAACGCCTTTTGCAATTGCTTCGCCTATTGCTGTAGTATTTTTTATAATAAAATCAGAGCCGACCTTTGTATCGTGAAACTCACATTCACAATACACACAAAGACCTTTAGTGCTGTTACATTCATAAAAATCAGGCTTTGCAACAAGCCTTTCTGCGCTTTTACCGGGAGTGAGTGGTGCAAGGTAATCAAGCACTGCCTGTCCTGCCTTTTTCCTTTCGTCACTTACACTGTAAAGAAGTATCTGCGCACCACCGGTAATATTATGCTTCGAGGTAGCATTTGTATGGATGGCAATATGCATATCTGCACCGAAAGCATTACTTTCTTTTACCCTTACATACATATCATCGTTATATGTACACTTAACATTAAAGCCTGCCTTTTTCAAGTAATTCACACAAGCCTTTGCAATTTTATGGCATTGCACTTTTTCGTTTGTATTGCCTGTGGCGTAAAGATTTCCACTTTGGTTACTCGGAGAAATATAAATTTTTTTACTCATAAATTACTCCTTCGCCTCAGTACAATAATACTGCATTGCCCTGTCGCTGTCAGAAATACCCTTTGTTGTAGGGTCAACCACAACCCCCACAAAAGCAAGCACATTAACTGCAAGACCGATTAATTCCAATATCTCGTTTTCAGAAACTGCAGGTACAATATCCAACGCCGATAAAAGCTTATATAAAAAAGACACTACAAGCGTCGTTACACCTATAATAAAAGCTTTATTTTTCATTCTTGCTTTAAAATTTATTTTCATTTCAGCACTCCTCCTCGTTATCAATTTCCGTAAGCAGGTAATGATATTTTTGCTTTACCTCACCATTGCCACCAAGCTTAACATAAATATCACCTGCTTTAAGCCTTTCAGACAAGGGCATATACGGAGACATTATTTTAAGCTGTAAAATAGACATATAGTTATCTAAAGAATGGACACTTTGTTCATCCACCCATTTTTCCCATTTACGAATAAATTTATATATCTTAACGGCAGTTGTTATGATTACGCCTAAGGCTGTAAGCACAGAGGCAATAAGTATAATTCTATTTGCCATATCCATTGGATTCACCTGCCTTATCCGAAACTATACCATTCGCCACGACTAAGAGACAATCGTGTGTTTGTATAGAACACACAATTAGAATCTTCACCTATGAAATGCCTAAGCTCTCCTGTGCGTTGCGTTGCAGTAGTTTCTGTATTGGGTATAAATTCTTCTATTGCTTTTTCAGGCTCTGTCCCTTGATAATCATTGTCTACAAAGCTATAATACGGTGCATCATTTGGTATTGTTAAGTACACACCATCATTGAGACCATCGCTGCCCTCCCGCGCGCTTAAATCGCCTTCCTGTACAATATACATATGCCATGTAAAAGAGCTTGTGCCGTAGCGAAAAATGATAAATTCAGGGTATTCTTCCCTCGATATGCCATTCGTTTTATAGACAGCATCAAGACTTTCGTACATAACAGCTATGATGGTTGTATCTTCTGTAGGAGTAAACGGATTCGGCATATAATCATCATTATAAGACCAATGCGAGAAATAATATCCTTCCCTATGTGGCGAGACAGCAGGTGGGTATAGTGAATTACCACTTTTCACGGAAACACTCTCGTATGGCTCGTTATCAACAATAAATGTTACTGTGTTATCAAGCGCACCAAACGAAGTCCCACCATTGGTATTATCAACCTCAACCACGCCACCACTTGCCAAGCCAAGTGCAAAGCCGTTGGTGTAATCTGTGGTACGCACTGCTTCTGCTTCTGTTATCAACATTTCAAAGTTAGTGCATTTATCGCTCACATCAACATTAGAAAATGTTTTGTAATCTTCTGCGTAACTGTGATATGTTTTTCCATTTGTTAGTGTTGGATTTTTATTTATGATATAGTCAACGATTTCCTCTGCCGTTGTATCGACAGTAAAATTCCCACTTGATAATTGCTTCTTCATACCTGTCACAATAATATCTGAGCCACCTAAACTATACGCACTACCAAAGTTAAGATATAAAGCATAGGTTGTTACATTTAACTGTGTTGTTATAAAAATATAGGGGTATGTTGTTTTATCAACACCAAAATGTGCATATAGCTTATCGGCATAAGATAACTCAAATGGTTCATAGCCAACCACAATTTCACCAATCTTATTGAGTCTGTCATTACTGTCATACCCTATCACAATTTCTTTGCCGTCATATGTTACAGATATCAGCCTATCATCTTCATATGTGCATACCATTGTGTGTGTTATGCCGTCTTTATCAATAAGCGTTATGGTACCGTCAGCATTATAGGTAATGCTTGTGTATTCTGTGCCACTACCACCACTTACAATATCAAGTATCGCTTGTGGCATATCTGCAAGGGGTATTAAATCGGTTGTGCCGTTTTTTTCACGAATGGCGTTGCCGATTGCACGCAGTTTATCAATAAGAGCCATTTTCAATACCTCCTATCGCTGTATCTACATAATCAATCACAGCCTTTGTGCTTGGTATCGCATTAGGCTTTTCGGCCGTTATGGTATTTGTTGCTTTTGAGAACTCGCCACTAATAGCACCATTAACAATTTCAACATCATCCAAAGTACCTACAAGCACCGAATGACCAAAATAAATTTTACTATTGGTGAACAAGTAAAAATGTTTGGTGTTATTCTGCAATACGTCAACTGCAACGATTAAAACACCTGTTCCGTTTACCATTATGGTATTAGGGTTTACAGGTGGGTCAGGTATTGCATAGAACACATTACCCGAAACATAATACACGCCCGGTTCAAGCTTCCATATTGAAGGAGCAGTAATTGTTTTGATAGCGTTTTTAGAAATAGCTTCGATAACTTGTTTATTGTTATCGATATAAGCTTTGTATTCATCAAAGGTGAGCTTCCTTGCGTTTTCTGCATCAACCCTTAAAAACTCGGCTTCATTTCTTTCGTGCTCTGCCTGACTAAATAACGTCTCTATTTTCTCATATTCAGCCTTAATCATTTGGCAATATTGTTCATATTCCGATATTTCAAACGTCGGAACCTCTGAAAATTCTTCGAGAAACGAGCCCTGATGAACACAAAAGCATGTAGGTTCGGGAGAATATACAAGCTCAACTCCGTTTTCACTCTCTTTATATGCATAAACCCCCAAGGTAGCCGTACCCTGTTTCAATGCAGGTATTATACATTTGTTATTAACAAGAGGCACGGGGATACCGTTAAAGCAAGCCGTAACAGCTAAATCACCAAAGCATTCAGGCAGATTAAAAGTGCAGCTATTAACATTCAACTCGCCTTCATTTACGTGTCCACCCTGTGCTATGCTCACCTTTTCCTTCGTTACTTCAATTAACATACGGCACCTCCTTATCTCATATGTATTTTGTACATCTCTTTAAGATAATTATCATAAGATTTATAAGCGTTTCTGTAATCCTTGCTTGCGGCAAACTCTCCCTCTGTAAGTATTGTTGAAACACCTGTTTTAAGGTAAAATTCTTTGTAAGTAGCAGGATAAAATATTACGCCTGTTTTTTTACTTGATTCAGATTTCTCTTCGGTATTTGATTTTTTGCTTCCTGATGAGGAGGCAGCCTTACTTGCTGCAAGTGCATAGCTTCTGTCTGCATTAGCCTGGTCGCGTGCTGCCTCAGCTTTTTTAAATGCCATTTCTTTTTCAAATTCATCTCTATCGAGTGCATCCTGGTATTGCTTGAATGCCTGCGCCCTGTCTGACTCCCACGATTCAAGCTGCGTTACAAAGGCCTCGTACTCACTATCGCTCATTGCAGAAAGCTTTTTAAGTAAATAATCCCCATCATTATAGTATTGAGCTAATGCCTGAAGATACTTTTCATAGTCATCACCATCTAACGACCTTAAAACAGTTATATCATCAATCAAAGCATTGTGCTCATCCTTGTATTCTCTGTGCGCCATTTCTCTTAAATCGAGGGCAATATCATCAAGCTGAGTTAAATAATCTTGGTACGCTTGATTACCTGCAGTAACTGCGTATGAATTACCGTATCCACCTGTAAGAGCAGAGGCTTGTCCTATTGTATCCATCATAGCCTTTTTGCCATTTTGCATATAAAGCTCCCTATACTGCTCATACATAGGGTCTGAGGACAAGTTATAATCAAACTCTCCTCTGTTTAAAATTGTCTTAAGAATTTCATCTATTTCATCGGAATAACGGCTACCGTAATCATCAGGCTTACCTTTCTCCCAATCACCAAGCTGTTTTTCTGCATTCAATACCGATTCGCTTTTTTTGTAGGTCGGCTTTGATACCGTGTAAGACCAGCCTTTTGACTGTGCAGAGGTTGACTGTGGACTTTTTGAATTGCTTGTAGAGTTCAACGAACCCCAAGTAGCATTACCTACAATACCATCCACACTTAAATTATTTTTCTTTTGGTAATCCCTTACTGCCGCTTGTGTTTTTGCACCGAACTGCCCGTCCACATCAAGGGAATATCCTTTGCTGTTCAGCTTTTCCTGTAGCTTTTTAACCTCGTTACCCGAAGCACCGTAAGAAATTGTTTTATTTGCTATAGTAACCACCCTTTCTTATAAAATTAATAGAATGTTTTATGAATAGTCAGCAAAATAAAAGCCACTTATGTACACATTAGAATTTTCTTGAATTTCCGTATCGCACCTTACATAAATATTGCCTGTTTCATACGCGATACCTGCCGTAGCCTGACCACCGGCACTTATATTTACAATACAATTAAGTGGCGTAAAAATACCCGGAGCTTTACCTTGTACCGTTGCTACATGATGGCTTTGCCCCGGTGATAAAAGCATTGATGGCTTTACACGCAGTCTTACAAAGCATCCGTTCAGGCAAGGGTAATATTTAACCGTCCCTACAAGCTCCTTAATACTTTGTGTGCTCTCGCAAGAAACTTCATCGCAATGCAAATTCCCCTTAACATTCACATTTCCGTCTACAGTTAAATTCCACCCTAAGCTTAGCTCATCATCGTTTTCTGCAAACTTCCCGAAGGCGGCACCTTTTCCCCCTTTTTTTATATTGAACGGTATATTTGCACTGGGCACGGCTCTTATTATTTCCACGGTGCTTTGCGAAACACTATCCTTTATTCCGACACAAACAGTAGCAGTTTCACTTACTGAAACATTACCGTTACCAATTATAAAGGGATTGCCTATAACTACGGTAGGGCTTGAATAAGCTGTATCATTAGCAGTTTTATATTTTGCCGTAACAGCGCATTGGTTTTTACCGTTTACAGAGCTGTAGCTGTAATCATATTCAAGAGAAAGATATGTGCCATAGGTATCGCTTTCACCCTTCTCATTACACCTGACAAGCTTTTTAATGCTTATAGATGGTGGTGTATACGGCTCAACCCTTATTGTAGTTTGCTTAACGGTTAAAAGCCCCCTTGTATCTCTTATAGCAAGGGTTACCGTAAGGCTACCTGTTTCTGTTAAATTAAATGTAGCAGGTAGCTTTCTTATATATGCAGAGCCTACAGAAACCGTTACTGCTGCCATGCCTGCACCATATTTAAACTGTAAGTTTTCAGGCTCAACGGTAAGTGTGGTTATGTTTTGAACATACTCATTCCACCCACCGGGTACACCGTTATCATTTCTTACAAGCTTAAGCCCAAACGCAGGCTTATATTCATCCACTGCAGGTATAATAAAAGAAACGGAATAACCCTTTGAACCAACAAGAGTTGTGCCGTTATATGTACTTACCGTAACCGAAATATTACCTTTAGAGGAATTAGTAAGTGAGCTTGCCCACTCCTTAGGCACAGTAAAGGAAGATGTCAAAACACCTTTACCAAGGCTTTGTGTTATCACATTTTCTGCAAAAGCCCACTTAACCTTATGGCTAAAGCCACTTGATGCTGTTGAAATTGTTAAATTAACAGTAGAGCCGGGATTTACAGCAGTTACAGAGAATTGTGCTGTAGAGCATCTCGGAATAGTAGTACATACAAGCACACCCGAAGCAGAGCCTCCTGTAAGGTTAGAGCTGTTAATAGCAAAGCTACCGTTTATGTTTACCGACAACGAGCCGTCTGCATTGTGTGTTAAATCACCTGTCCAGGTGCAAAGCAATACAGTCGCTCCGTTTCTTGTATCAATTTTTATATTTTTATTTACCTTTTCTACTCCACCTACAGAAAGCTTTACTGTGTTTTGCGATTCATACAGGTTATATGCAGAATCGGAGTAACCATCGTTTCTTTTAAGGTAAAAATCGATAGTTACATTGCTTTTATTATGGCTGACACTTTGAGAGTTTTGTGTTGCGTTAATCCATAAATCATACTTTGAGGCAGATGCACCCTGGCATTTACCATAAAATTTAGTTGCCATCTACCCATCTCACCTCCAAGCCGTTTTGTGTAGTATCAAAAAGGAAATACCCTTGTGTTGCATTACCTATTCGCAAATAATCCAACACATCTGCATTAGAAATATAAAGTGTGCTGCCCGAAATATACGCAACCTCACTTACACCTTGGTAAAAGGAAAGCCTGTCGTTTGTAAAACGGGCTTTTATGTGGCTGTCGCTTCTGCCTATTTCTATGCCGTACACACCTTCCGATAACTCACCACGGCGAATATACACATCAAGACTGCTTACAAGCTCTGTTACTGTACCACCTACAGTGCTTACATCGTCTATTAGTACGGCAATATCTTTAGAAAAGGTTTCTGTTACAGAATCCGTTGCCTGAGTTATTTGGGAGCTGATTCTGCTTTCCATTTCGTCTGCCTGTGTTTTTGACTGAAACTCATTTTCAACACGGGATATAATTGCAGAGGACTGAAGGGATAATTCGCTTCTCGTAGTATCTTTAAAGCTTTCTAAATCCGTGCGAACTTCTTCGGTGTTTTCGCTTAATAAGGCTATTTCCTCTGCAGTTTGCTTAAGGCTTGTATCAACCTGTGATGTATATTCGCCATATTCACTTTTTGTGGTATAGGTCCTTTCGACCTCAGCAAGTATTTCCTCCTGGGTTTTGCTTATTTCAGATTTATATTCAGACTCAATGCTCTCTGCCGTACGGATAATTTGCTCTTTAAGGGTATTAAATTTTGTTACATTCTCTTTTTTCAGAGCAATTGCGTATTTCTCTGACTGCTCATTGGACTGTTGCACCTTGTTTTGTAAAATCGTAATTTGATTTTCATGCTGTTCACCTAAAACAAGGGCAAGGACTTCATTTAATTCGTACAAATAGTTTTTCAGTAAGGCAAAACGGTTATCTGTACTGTATTTTTGCGAGGTAATATTAGGTACAAAAAGATTTAAATCATACATTAATATCACTCCCCGACTCAATGCTTCTTGCGATGCTTACAATTTTCACATTACCCTGCCCCTTAATTTGCATTTGCAGGTGGTCGCACCGTGGTGTTGTAAAGGGCATAGAAAACGAGCCTGTTTTATTAAGCCTTGCAGAAAACTGCTTTTCCCACTTTCCACTACTGTCGTATTGAAAGCTGACTTGAATAAATGCACCTTTTTCAGCAATCGCCCTGAGCCTTACTGCTGAATAGTATTTGTACTCGGGTAAGTCAAGTCCCCATAGGCCTGTTTCAAGGCACCACTCAAAATCATCCTCCGAGCTAAAGCCTTTAAGCTGACCGAGGAAATTACCGTACATATTAACTCCATCTATGATACCGAGCCGGTTTAAACCATCATTACACACAACGAAATAGAGATTCATATTGTTATTAGCAAATTCTTTAATATCAATATTTCCCTCTCGGTGCCACAAAAGGCGCTCCTCATCGTAGCAAAAAAGCTCCCTTTCGCCTTTAACATTAGTCATACAAATATAGTATTTATTGTTGAGCGTACCTGCTACGGCGTTGGTGTAGTAGGATTTACCTAAATCTGCAGATACATCTACAGGTAGGGAGCCCTCGTAGGCGCAAATGCCGTTGGGTGATTTGTAGTAAAGCGTTTCATTAAGGCAGCAAAGAGATTTATTGCTACCCTTTTGCACACCTCTTATGTAAGAGGTTGTAATGGTATACGGTGGGTTTTGACCGTAAATTTTGTGAACACAGTTTTCTTTAAAGAACAAAATATATCCCCTGTACGGAATAAGACCTGTGAACTCACCTCCACTACCTACTGAGGCTGTATAGCTATCGGTAGAAATGCCCATATATGTAAAAAAGTTTTTAGGGTCCCCAAGCTTTGAGGCATATATTTCATTATTTTTTGAAGAACAGCCCCATAAACGGTTGCCACTTTCACAAACAAAATCCATATCAGGCACTTGCCTTTTTACCGTAAAGGCTGTGTTTATTGTAATGTTTTTATCAAGTATGCCTGCAATAACTAAGTAGTCATCGCCCTTATCGTATATAATGTGATTGGAGCTTATCCCTAATGCTTCAAAGCCTGTAAGCTTTACACCATCGTATTGGTTAAAGCCTTCACCTATACCCGGGCAGGATATTCTTATATACTTACCCTCTAACTCAATCCAGCCCTCTGTTTCGGCAGAATACTGCTTAAGGGCGTGCTCGGTAAGGGAGGTATCAACCCACAAATCACCGTGGACAGGCTTTTCAGGTGGAGTGCTGCCCACACTGTAGCTCTCGTATAAATCACCATCACCACGGCAAAGGGTGCACTCTGCCTTTGTGCCTGTAAAGGTTGCTTCCAAGGAGCCGTAGTCTGTAAGGTTTTCTGTATTCACATACACCTTATCAGGGAAAATCACCAGCAAGGAGCCCATACTTACAAAGGTGCGTTGACCTTGTATATCCGGAAGCTGCAGACCCTTTACAGTCTCTGCACCGTAGTAAAGAGTGTTGTTATTAATGTAGCAAAGCTTTTCCTTTGAAAAAAGACCGTGAAGCTTATCACCGTAAACCTCAAAAAATGCTCTTTTATTGCGTGGGGCTATAACAGGGTAATTATCAGAGCTTATATTTTCCTCGTAGCAGAAGGCATTTTCATCAATAATTAAATTATTTTCATAGCCCTTAAAAGAGGAAATAAGCTCCCTTGTTTTATCTGTTGTGTAAAGTGGTGGTTTATACATATAAATCCCCTGCCTTTATTTTTGTGTTTGCTTTGACCTTAATTTTTCTGTTAATGGCATCACCCATTTCCTTATACAAACGGTTAAAAATCATTGCAGAATTATTAAAACGGGTTATTTCCCCATTCATATAATCAAGCTTCATATTAAGGTAAATGGAATAAATTTCTCTGTACTCTGCAGGAGCCTTTAATTCCACATCCAAAGAGCACCTGCCACTATAGCCGCCAAAAGTCTCGTAGCCCCTCACCTCAAGATAATCTGAACTTATTTTTTCATCGAGCTCAGAAATCCACTTAATTTTTTGCTCTATAGTTACCTCATTACGGCACAATGCATCAAATTCTTGAATTGCTTGAATAAGAGTCATTGAACCCCTCCTTAAAGAGAAATGTTTGCATCAATGTATTCAGCTGAAATTGCTGCCATTTTTTCGCTGTTTCTGATAACCTCTGCAAATCTTTCGGGGATTTCTACAGTTGTACCTGTTTGCACAAGAATTCTTTCACCGTTAACACCGATAAATCTTTCTGTATCGTTCCTTGATTGCTTTGGAATAAATACACTTACAAGCTTTTCTGTCGGCTTGTTTGCTTTTGCGTTTGCCATTTATATTCTCCTTTCAAATTTGGTAGGGTGTTTTACCACCCTACCTTTTTCAGATTGCTTTAAAATGATAAGTATAGGTTTTATCCTATTAACATTGGGATGAAGAACGCAGATTTAGCGACCGAAGCTGTATTAAGATACTGCGAGGGAAGTCGGAGGCCAAGCGGTCTTAGGAAGAC
>JAZSGB010000070.1:0-74077 GCA_045532505.1 Acutalibacteraceae bacterium
ATACTACGAACAAACTTCGCCACTCGACGTACCCTTGTACGCCTTCGGGCAAGCAAAATCAAGTCTGAAGTCTTGATTTTGCTCAGTTTGTCCGTTCTGCATCTTTTTTTCCTATCCCCTAAAAAGAGGCTGTAAAAAAACGCAAGTTTTTTTGCAGCCCCTTTTTGTTATTTGTCAGTAAGTTAGAACAACCCTCCGTTGTATTTATACTGGTACTTAAATATGAATACACAGCCAACAAACAGACTTACTAAAAGCACAACTGTGCCTAATGACCCTATTAACGGAATTGACGGAAAAAGGGCTGTAAATGAGCTTAATGCAACAGGAACACCCATTAGCATAGTCGTTTTACCTACTGCCTTACAATAGCCCTCTTTATCTGTAACTCTGCGATAGTGATATGAGTGCATAAGAGAAATGTTACCCTTACTTATTGAAAAACCCGAAGCACACAGTAAAAGACCAACTACAAGAATAACAATAAACTCTGTTATATTCTCCGTTGATGCTACAGAAATAGCACTGTCTATAAAATAAACAAATGTTGGTATGGCTGCAGGGAGTAACAAAACAGTAAAAGCAACAGATACGATAATTAAAGCTATATTTTTCTTTTTATTGGATTTTTCTTTTGATTCAATAGCATCTATTACATTTTTCTCTGTTTCAGTAACTATCTCTTCATCATCAAAACGCTTGCCTGCAAGCAGCTCGTTAACAGTAACACCAAAAAACTCACTTAAAGCTACAAGTGAGCTTACATCGGGGTAGCCCTTGCCTGTTTCCCAGCGAGATATCGCCTTATCAGAAACATTCAGCTTTTCTGCTAACTGCTTTTGTGTAAGATTATGCTCCTTACGTAAATCAGAAATAAACTCTCCACAATTTTGTGCTGACATAAAAACACCTGCTTTCTGACTCAATTTTACCTGCAAGTAAAGCCGAAAGTCAACCTATGAATCGTAGAATTAGCAGATAGCTATCTGCCATTTTCTTTGAAAAAGCCTCTTCGTGTTTTTCGCAAAAAACTCTCCGTTCTTTTGATTTTTGATGAAGAACAAAGTACGTTGAGCGAAGCCGTTTTATTTAACTCATCTAATATCCATACTTTCACATAGAGAAATTTGCGATTAGGGTGCCGAAGTTGTACGAGTGTACTACGAGGCGATATAACCGCAAGGTTCGCAATTTAATCATGCGAAAGAGAACGGCGCCAATGGAATAGGTATTGCTGTGCTATTCCCTGCGTAGCATAGTACTCTTTCGGGAAACCGTCAGGGTACAGCTCCCCAAGTATTCGCTTAACCCAAACATCTACAGGAAAAGCCTCGTACCTTGCAAAGCCGTAAAGGAGAGCACATTGTGCAACCTTCTCCCCTACACCCTTTATTTTTAAGAGCTCTGCTTTTGCTTCGTCAAATGGCAGAGCCTTCACTTTTTCAATATCAACCTCTCCTGAGGAAATCTTTTTTGCAGCATCAATAATGTATTTTGCCCTAAAGCCTGCACGTATAGGCGCTAAGTCCTCAACAGTAAGCTCTGCAATTTTTTCAGCTGTAGGGAAAGCATAGCCACCCTCAAGCTTTTCACCAAAGCATTGGCAAAAGCGCTCTATTATGCCCTTTATTCGAGGAATATTGTTGTTTGCAGAAATTATAAAGGAGCAAATTGCCTCCCATTCATCCTGCTTAAGTATTCTTATACCCGGAAAAGTCTTGCATGCCTCTATTAAGCTTTTATCTGTATATGCTTCAATTATACTGCCGTAATCTCTGTCTAAATCAAAATATACACGCCAAATACTATCAAAATCCTCTTGAGATACATTGTAAAAGGTTACTGTTGTCCCCTCTTGCTTAAGCTTTAAGTGTTTTCCTAAGGCAACACCCTGCCAACAGCCATCTTCACATTTCACCCAACGGAATGCCTGTCCGCAATCTAAGGAAAGTGCAATATCTAAATTATCTGCATTGCTTAAAACAATGCTTCCGTCAATAAAATTCACATCCATTTTTATCACCAAAAATATAATATAATAAAGTGGGAATTTAGTAAAGTTTTTTTGTCAACCAATTTTATGAAAAATATATTTTTTCTGCTATTTTAACAGTTTTTTTGTTGCTTTTTTGTTTTATTTTTATTTGTTACTTTTAGACAACGAACATTTATTTTTTTACCATTTTTTGCCGTTACATTTTGTATAATTGAAGAACCTCTAAACAAATCGTATATAAATGTTCAAAATTTAATTTTGTCAAAAAAATTATAGAAAATGTCGAAAACCCACGTACATAGCCGTTTATAAGGGGAGTTGTGGACATTTTGAACACAGTTTTGAACAAAAAAGCAGAGAAAAGACAATTATACTTTTTGTATATTTTACGAATTGTCATTTTCGACAATAGCCTATTTTTTTATTTTCCAAAAACAAAATTACTAAAAGAATTTTAAATTTAATTGTGATTTTTTTCACGAATTTTTATCTTTAAAAGGCAAAAATTTAATTTTATGTTTTTTGTATATTTTCACAAAATTTAATAAACATATAAAGTATGCAAATATGAGCTTACAAGCCATAATTAATACTAAACTTTCAGCTCGGGAGGATACTTTATGCTTAAGGGAGTAAACAAGCAGGTTCTTGAAATTAATGAAACACAAAACGGGTTTTTTGAAAAGGCAATTTTTTTCGTAAAGCCTGAGTACAGTGGTATGTCGGAAGGCAAGCTGCGAGAGAGCGCAAAGCGAGAAATTGAAAGCGCAGGTATACCACCACACCAAAAAAGCTTTTACAGAGTAAAGCTAAAGGGCGCCTTAATTATAGCAGGCTTTTTTATTGCAGGACTTATTATAGGTATTGCAGGAAGCTCATTTTTTTAATTTGTGTTTTTATGCGTAGTATGGTAAAATATACTCATAAACACATAGGAGAGCTTTATGAGATATCATCACATTTTTTGGGATTTTAACGGCACACTTTTAGACGATGTAGGCGCTGCACTCGGTTGTGTAAACGACCTTCTCGACAGAAAAGGTCGCCCCCACATTACATTAGAGGATTACTATACCTACGTTGAGACCCCGATTATTGGTTTTTACAAACACATTTTGCCACCTGAGGAATTAAATTTTGAAGAGATTTCTCGAGATTACCACATAGACTATGCAAAACGAGCAAACCAGACCTGCCCTGCAGAGGGGGCGTATCAGCTTGTACACTCTTTAAAAGAAAAGGGTGTAAAGCAGTACATAATAACTGCAAACATTCAAGCAGAGGCAGAGGCGCTTTTAAAGGAGCATGGTCTTTTTGACTGTATAGACGTGCTTTTAGGTGCACAAAACACCTTAGCAGAAAGCAAAACCGAAAGAGCCTTAAAGCTTTTTAATGAATTGGGTATAGACAGAAACGATGCACTTTTTGTAGGCGACACCTTGCATGACCTTGAAACTGCAAATGCATTGGGGATTGACTGTGTGCTTGTTTCCTACGGCCACCAGGGACGCAGACTGCTTGAAGAGACCAACGCCTTTGTTGTTGACAGCATAAAGGAGCTTTCACAAATTATTTTTGATGAAAGGTGCATTGATTTTCACACCCACTCCACCTGCTCGGACGGTACTATGACACCAACAGAGCTTGTTCACCACGCAAAGGAGCAGGGACTTTCTGCAATTGCACTAACTGACCACGATAGTGTTGATGGCATTGAGGAAGCATTGCTTGCTGCAAAAGAGGTTGGCATTGAGCTTGTGCCCGGCATAGAGTTTTCTGCTGCAGACGAAACAGAAACACATATAGTCGGTCTTTTTATTGACCCTAAAAACGAGGTGCTTTTAAACCAAATTTCAAGGTTGCGCACAACAAGGGTAAAAAGAATGCAGGATACCTGCAACAGACTATGCAAATTAGGTATAGACATAAGCTACGAAGAGGTTTTACGCTTAGCAGGTAATAACTTTGTAGGCAGAGCGCATATTGCTCAGCTTATGGTACAAAAGGGCTACTGCCAAACAGTTAAAGAGTGCTTCCAAAGGTACATTGGTCTTGGAAAGCCTGCATATTCACCTAAGGTAGATTTTTCTGCAACAGATGCCATAAAGGCAATAAGGGCTGCAGGTGGCATCGCCTTTCTTGCACACCTACACCAAACAAACTACCATATTAATCAGCTTGAAGATCTTTTAATAAAACTTAAGGCTGCAGGGCTTACAGGCATTGAAGGCTATTACACCGAATACACACCTGAGCATATTAGTCAATACAGAGCTTTAGCGCTAAAGCTCGGCTTAGCAATCAGTGGTGGTTCCGATTTTCACGCGGCCATTAAGCCACACATAGAAATCGGCGTTGGTGATGGCAATTTGAAAATCCCATACTACGTTTGCGAAAATCTTAAAAATATTAAAAATCGCTTGAATTAACAGTAAATAACAGCAAAAGATAAAACCGAGGAAAAACCTCGGTTTTTTTACGGTATTATAACTTCGGAGTGATATTGTGGCTATTGATTACAAATTAAAAACAAAAAGGCTTTTACAGGGCTGTGCCCTTAAGCTGTTTTTTATTAAGCTTGCAAGCCTTCTTTTGCGCTACGGCTGTGCTTTTGCAGGAGCTTTTATGCTGCTTTTGATTTCAAAAAGCAGTCTGTATGAAAATTTAAGGGCAAGCTACGGAGCTTTGCCTGTTGCTGTCGTTTTTTACTCCTTGTGCTCTGTTATTATTTCCTTATGTATGCTGTTTTTCTTCGGTATTAAATTGGGTGAAAATATGTGTTTTTTTGAAAAAGCAAACGGAAAGCCTGTTAACATAAGGCTGCTGTTCAAGCACCTAAAAATATACACCTGTACACAAGGTATACGTTTATATGCTAAAATATATTTAAACAAGCTTTTATGGCTGCTGCTTTTTGCTACACCCTGCTTTGCCTGTGTTTGCTGCTTACAGCTATTATTGTGGCAAAACCTGATAGATGGAGCATTATACTACATTTTAAGCGGAGCAACCTCTGTTGTAATTTCTGCATCAATAATAATGTGGCGAATAAGCTCCCTACGCTACTCTGCTGCACCGTATATTTTTTGCCTTGACCCGCAAAAGGACACTAATACAGCAATAAAGCAAAGTGTTTTATCTACCGACACACTTTTAGATGAAGCAATCAGCAACGATATATATTTATTTTATAAAAATTTGAGCTGTATACTCATTTTGCCCATAGCTTATAATCTTTTATACACAAGGCTTTTTAAGGTGGCTTTTATTACAGATGCTATTGATATGAGCTTAAAAATTTCAAGGCTGTGCAAGAATGTAGATTAGTGCCATTACCAGCAGCTCATCTGCCCCCTCTTGAGAAAGCAGCATAATTAAAGATAAAAGCAACGCCTTATCACTATCTAAATTTATATCTCCAAGTCCGTTTTTGAGCTTTTCAATTAACGGACCTTTTTCATTTTCGCCCACCCTTGGTTGAGGCGTTTCTTCTTGTGGGTGTGCAGCCTCGTTTTGTTGTAAATATCCACTTGGCATCGGTATGTGCTTTGGTTGCTGTGGTGGCTCAGCTTTTGGTTGGTCAGACCCAAGCCCTGCCGTTGCCCTTGCCCTTTTTTGCATATCCTCTGCCCTGCGAATAGCATCATTTTGCATTTGCATTATATCCTGGTACGAGTAATCTGCCACTACATAATCCCCCTTTCACGCAAAAGAGGTAGTACGGAAATTAATCTGACAAGCTTAAGCGCCTCATCTGCCCTTTGCTGCTTTTCTTGCGACAATAGTGGCTTAAGCGCATTTATAAAATCAAGCCTTGAATCGGGCTGATTAAACGCCTGCAGTATAGGCACGAGCGCCGAAAGCTGTGATAAATCGGGCATACCCAAGCTTGATAAATCAGGAAAAGCAGGGGCTTTTTCTTCCTTTTTAGGTGGTGGCTCAGGTGTGGCATTACCTTGCCCTAAAAAAGACGAGGCTATGCTCTTTATGTTTTCCATATCCTCAGGTGAAAGTGAGCTTAATATTGACCCAATGTCAAAATCAGCCATTGTTTTTTCCTCCAAAGAATTTTTTAAAGAGTGCCCTTGCAGCATCGCTGTTTAAAATAGCCTTGGTTTTTTCTTCATCGGCAAGCAGCTCTCGCACAGCCTTTGCCTGGCTTTCGGAAAGATTAGCATCAATAAAGCTTTCCACCTCACCTCTGGATGGTTCACCCTGTGAATCCGTGCTTATTTTTTTATATAAATCCCCAATATCCAATCCACTTTTTTTGTCGTTATTCATTGCAATCACCTTTCCTAAAATATATAATGTAATAAAATATATTTTTCTTTTGTGGTGATTATTCTTGAGAATACTTGTTATATCCGATTCCCACGGGCATAAATGGAATGTGCTTGATGCAATTGAACGGGAGCCTTCTGCAGAAATTGTTTATTTTCTCGGTGATGGCTGCCACGATTACGAGGACGCGATAGAAATATACGGTAATAAAAAGGCGTTTATTTGTGTGCGAGGCAACTGTGATATGTATTGCGACTACCCTGCAAATGATATTCGCAGTATTGAAGGTGCTAAAATTTATGCCACCCACGGCTATGTTGAGAGGGTAAAATACGGCACATATGATTTAGAGTATGCTGCACGGGAAGCAGGCTGTAATATTGCTCTATTCGGCCACACCCACGAGGCACTTTCAAAATATTCAAACGGAATACATCTTTTTAACCCCGGCTCAATCAAGCACGGTCAATACGGTGTTATTGATATTACAGATAGTGGCATTATCTGCTTTAATAAATATATACCATTTTAATATACAAAAAGCGTTTCGTTATTGACATAATTTAAAAAATTTCTTATAATGACTGTGGTTTGTTGAAACGCTTTTGCGTTTCACAAAAGCCGATTTTTCGGCTTTTAGCAAAATTGTTTTTAAATTACAATTTTGCACCACACTCATTGAAAGGATTATAGTCGAATTTCCAAAGAAAATTCGATACCAAATCGTTTATTTGGTATCGAAACAGTGTAAAATTACACTGTTTCGACTATAATTGTTATAATTTCAGTATTATAAAAGAAGGTAGTGATACAATGGATTTTAAAACCTCTACCGGGCTATATCTTATAGCCGGTGCAGTTATCCTCTTTGTTCTTGTGCAATCTCTTTTCTTCCTTATAAAGGCTTATAAGCACGGTAAAGAGCTTGGCATAGACAAATCAAAGCTGCGTAATGCTATTACATCAAGTGCGCTTTTCACAATTCCGTCATCTCTTTCGATTTTGGCAACAATTATTGCACTTGCACCTGCCCTCGGCCTTGTAATCCCTTGGGTACGCCTTTCCGTTATCGGTAACCTTATGTACGAAACAACAGCTGCAGAAGCAGCTATGGAAGCTTTCGGTCACCAGGGTGGTATGGCTGTGCCTGTTACAGACCCTGAAATCTACGCAGGTGTTGCATGGGTTATGACATTGGGTATTTGCTTCTCCCTTGTTGTTCTGCCATTTGTTGCAAAGCCATTACATAAAAAATTTGTGGCTGCAAGCACAAAGGCTGAAGAGCCTAAAGAGAATATTGATGCACCTGAAGACGGCAAAAAGAAAAAAAGAGGTCTTGGTGGCTTCATAAACAATTTTGCAACTCCCGCAATTTTTATTGGCCTTATTGGCGCATTTATTGCCCGTGCAATAATCGGTGGTGGTAAGCCCGAAACCTTTGGCGACGGCGCAGGTGTGCTTTCAATAATTACACTTGTAGTTGCTGTTGTAAGTGCAATTGTGCTTGAAATTATTGCAAAAAAATTCAAGCTCACTTGGTTAGAGCCATTTGTTATGCCAATCGGTATGATAATTGCTATGATTGCTGCAATTGTTTTCTTCAACATTCTTCCCGAAGAAATTGCAATGCTTGAATGGAGGGGTTAATTATGTCAAAGAAAAATAAAGCTCCTAAAACATATTACGACAGAGTTCACGCCTGGGGTAGAATTTCTACAATATCAGCCCTTTGTGTACTCTTAATGTTCCCTGTAGCAATCTGCCTTTACCTTAATGTTTTTCCACCTATAAGCGGTATTCTTCAAGGTCTTCTTAAGCTTATTCCTACTTACTGGACAGTTGCTGTTGTTGAAGTTCTTGTTTATACACCTATGCTTGGTGCCGGTGGTACATACCTTTCATTCGTTACAGGTAATATTGCTAACCTTAAGCTTCCGTGTGCTATCAGCGCTATGGAGGGCGCAGACGTTAAGGCAAACTCTGAGGAGGGCGAGGTCGTTTCAACAATTGCAATTGCAACATCCTCAATTGTTACAACTGCTGTGCTCGCAGTCGGTATTCTTGCTTTTGCACCATTCCTTGATGAGTTCACAAACAGTCCTCTTCTTAAGCCTGCATTTGCACAGGTGCTCCCTGCACTTTTTGGTGCTTTAGGCGCAGGCTACTTTATAAAGCATTGGAGAATTTCCTTCTTCCCGATTATTGTTATGATAATTGTGCTTATTTTCTCGCCGGGTATGGGCGCAAGCACACTCCTTTTTGTAGGTATTGTTGCATCCGTAGGTGGCGCATTATTTATGTACAACAAGGGTATGCTCGATAAAGTAAAATAAACATATTTTGAAAAATAATATATCCCTTCTTCAACTTTTCTGAAGAAGGGATATATTTCATTTACAAGCAAAATATTTATCTGCCTTGAGAATCATAACCTGTGTTTTAGAATCACGGATTTCTCCGTTCATCACCATCTCAACTGCCTTTGCAAGTGGTATTTTTACCACCTCTACAAATTCATCATCATCGGGGTGCTGCTCACCCTGGTAAAGGTCTGTTGCGATATACATATATATTACTTCATCAATAAGGGCAGGTGTTGTGTAAAGCTCACCCATAGGCACCACATTTTTTGCCTCGTAGCCTGTTTCCTCAGAAAGCTCACGCATTGCAGCAGCTAATGGGTCTTCACCTTTTTCAAGCTTACCTGCAGGCACCTCAAGTGTAACCTTTGCAAGAGCATAACGATACTGGTTAACAAATATTATTTCCCCATCATCTGTAAGTGGCAAAACACAAACTGCACCGGGGTGGCGAATAACCTCCCTTACGCCCTTATGACCGTTAGGAAGTAAAATTTCATCCTTAAAAAGGTGTATTGCAACGCCGTCAAAAATTTCTTCGGAGGAAAGCTTTTTTTCTTCAAGATTCATTAAAAGGAACTCCTTATTATTAAATTGTTAAACTTATTTTACTTCATATTTTTGTTTTACACAACCATATTTGCAAAATTTCTTGGTTTGATGTATAGTAAACACATACTAAAAAAGAGGTAACATTATGCTTATTTATATTATTCGCCACGGAGAAACATACGGAAATTTAACAGGCTGTGGCTTTGGAGAGACAGACCTTAGCCCCGACGGCAGAAAGCAAATTGCGTATTTAGGCAAACGCTTTATAAAAACCCCTATAGATAAAATTTACACAAGTCCACTTATAAGGGCTGTAAAAACTGCAAATGCTATAAGGAGCTTTCATTTAGAAACACCTATAGAAATACACTCGCAGCTTTTGGAAAAAGGCACAGCACCCGATTACATTGGTCTGCCTGATGAGGAGCTTTTAGCACTATGCCCTACTGCAAAAATTATGCCTCGTACCCCGTTAGGTGAGGAGGACCACACCAAAGCATACGAAAGAGCCTGTAGCTTTATTGAAAAAGTAAAAGCAGAAAACAGCTTTGACGACACAGTTGTAATAGTTGCCCACGGCACATTTAACTCTTACCTTGTGCTTGCAGCTCTTGGCTTTCCGTATAAAGAGAATTTTAATTTTTCTCACCTTAACACAGGCGTTACACTTGTGCAGTACCTGGAAGAGGACGGCATTATAAAAACAAAGCTAAAATACTTGAATGATACGAGCCATTTAAAATAGTCGGGAATTACACTCGTTTTGCTTACGCAAAATGAGTTTTTGTACCACCCACCAACGCAAGCGTTGGTCCCCTCCTCCAAACCTTCGGTTCGCAAGAGGGTCAGGCTTCGCAACACTTTAATTCTTGCGAAGCTTGTAAGGGACGGATTTCAGCCGTCCCGTTGTTTTTCTTTGCTTTCGGGCGGGCTACAATCCCGCCCTTACAGTTGTTCTACCTAACTTTGCGTAGCTCTGGTAGCTGGCAGCTGGCGACCGGCAGCTTTACAATCGCAACGCAGTTCCGAGATTTTGAATTTTACATTTTGAATTTTTAATTTTAGCGTAGCTTATAATTACGGCGTAGCTCCTCAAGTCCTAATTCCTCATTCCTAATTCCCAACGTTCTCCCCTCTTGACTAAAACAAAAATTTAATGTAAAATACCCCTTGGTAAAATGGGCAGTCGCGGAGGCGCTTTGGCGCAGACGAGGAAAGTCCGGGCATCACACGGCAGGGTAACTGCTAACGGCAGCCGAGGGTAACCTTAGGGATAGTGCAACAGAGATATACCGCCGATTTTTTCGGTAAGGGTGGAAAGGCGAGGTAAGAGCTCACCGGCGTGGTGGAGACATCACGGCCATGTAAACCCTACCCGATGCAACACCGACCGGGGAGTTTGCCGGACAGCGATTTTTCGCATCCCCAACGGGTGGCTAAAGCCGTGTGGCAACACACGGCGTAGATAGATGATTGCCTTAAACGACAGAACCCGGCTTACATTTTTACCTAAAGGAGTTGTAGAAAACCTATGTTTTTTACAGCTCCTTAATTTTTTTAAAAAATTATGTCAACTTTTTCATAATTTTACACAATATATTGAAAGCGCTTTTGAAAGGAGTGAGCAGATGAGTATAAAACAAACGGCAAATGAGAAGCTGGATAGAGATTACAGGCTGTATTATACGGGTCTGCTGCGCTTCTGCAATGTTAAGCTAAAAAACCGGGAGCAAGCCGATGATTGCGTTCAAGAGTGTTTTTACATACTTTATGAGCACTATATGAAAAATGAGGATATTAAAAATGTTCTCGGCTTTTTGTATAAGGTTGCCGATAATTTAATAAAAGCCCAATGGCGAGAAAATCAAAAGGCAGAAAATGTGGTGCAAATAGACAGTATTGCAGATACGGTACCTGCAAAAGACGACAAGTACAGCGATATTGACTACGATTTGCTGGCAGAACAGCTTTTGCAGACCTTAAACGAATCAGAAAAAGAGCTATACAGATTAAAATACATTGAGCATAAATCAATCAAACAAATTGCCGATGAGCTTAACACCTCTTTCGATGCAGTTGCCAAACGACTGTCGCGATTACGGCAAAAAATAAAAGAGCACATTACAGAGCACTTTAAAGGAGGCGATGATTTTTGAAAACTTCATTAAAAAATAGTTTTATTACAAATGAAAATTTGAATGATGAATTATTTTACAATGCTTTAGCAGAAGAGCTAAATGCAATTATGGAAAACGAATTAAGCAAAAGCTATGAAGATATAAATCCGGAAATCATTGACGACTGTTGCGCTGCATTGACTTCCATTTACGAAATACAAAACGGAGAAACCGAGAACACAGAAAATATATGGGTTATAAATAATGTAATAAAAAAATACAAGCTTCAGCAAAGGAAAAAGACAGCCTTGGCTGCTGCGTGTGCTGCCGTTGCAATACTTTCTGTAGGAGTTGCTGCTTTTTCTGTTGAGGGCAACACAATTGCAGAGGGTAGCTTAATAAAAAATGCTATAGGTAAATTTGAAACCCTATTTACTGTTCACGCTCCACCAACAGAGCACACAACCGAAAGCCCACCCGAAACCACGGCAGAAAGCACCAAACAGGAAAATACAACAATCACTCCTGCTACAACAAGGGAAGAAAACCAAATTAAAAGCATTGCCGTTTTACCCCCACCCGGCTTTTTAAGCACCTTCTCTTCTCGAGAAAGCATTTCGTTGAATAACTTTTTTATAACAATCAGCTACCAAAACGGAGAAAAAGAAACCTTACCTATTTCTGCAGCTACTTACGAAATACTACAAACTCAAGAGGATGGACTTACAGAAATAAAAATCTGCTACAAGGCTTTTACAACATCGTTTTATGTAACTGTTTTGCCCGAAGAAAAGCTAAACCCTGTAATAATTACATCACTTTACGGCACATTTGAAAACAGCTACAGTGTGGAGGAAATGCGAGTTTTTGCAGTATTAAGTGACGGAACTGAAAAAGAAATACCTAAATCAGACTGCACTATAACAACACAAGAGCTAAAAGACGGTGGCGTAACAGAAACCATTGTAACCGTTGAGTATGAAAGCTGCAGCTTTCAGTTTTTGATAGGAGGATAAACTATGAAGAATATATTTAAAAAATCATTATCTGTAATTTTAACGTTATTAATTTTATTATCTGCAGCACCACTAAACCTTATCCCCCTTGCAGGTGCAACAGAAAATGCAATTGAGTGGACATTTTCAAAAAACACTCTCGTTGTAACAGGCTCAGGAGAGCTGTCAGAAGAATACACCTCAACTGAAGAATGGCAGAATATGAAGGGAACTTGTATAAACCTTCGCATTGAAGGCAATATTTCTGCTATCAGCGATAATGCTTTTATGGGTTTTGCATTACTTAAAAATGTTGAAATTTCAAGCGAAATCACAAAAATAGGTAAAAACGCATTCACCAACTGCATCAGACTCAACAAAATCACATTGCCGAATACTGTTATAGAAATTGGTAGCTACGCTTTTTCTAATTGCAAGGTTCTCGGAACAATTACTCTCCCTGATTCAGTTACAGCAATAGGTGATTATGCTTTTGCAGATTGCGTAGCTTTAAAAGAAATTACTGTGCCACAGAATGTAACAGAAATTAAAGAATACACTTTCTCCAACTGCAAGGCTCTCGAAGTAGTTAATTTACCTGATTCTATTACAACAATCGGTGATTATGCTTTTGTGGATTGCGTGGCAATAAATAAAATTAATGCACCACAGAACATAGTTGAAATTGGAGCCTGGGCTTTCAAAAATTGTAATTGTTTTGACGGTAAAGCTCTTGTACTTCCGGACACCTTGCAAAAGCTGGGCAGAGGTTGCTTTTACGGAGCAAACATAGTTAGCCTTACCACACCATTTGTTGGCGTTGGTGAATTATCTGAAGGCGAAGCAACATATAACACCTCATACACTTTAGGCTATATGTTTGGTGATATCGAGTTTGATGGTGCTTACATGTGTTGGGATGACTACGACAGAGATTACTACTACGTACCGGAATCTTTAAAAGAGGTTGTAATAACAAGAGATGTTTATCCCCGTAACTTTGCACAGGCAGAAAAAGTTGAAAGGATAGTTATTAAAGATACTGTTGAAATAACTGAGATTCCCTCACACTTTGTATTTCAGTGTACATATCTTCAGGAATTAGTTATTGAAAACCCTGACCCTATAACATATATAGGTACGGAAGCTTTTCGTAGTTGCGATGGCCTTGAAAGCTTCCAAATTCCTGAAAACGTAACAGAAATCGCCTACTTTGCTTTTGGAAACTGCACCTTCAGTAGCATTGAGTTACCTCAAAAGCTCAAAGTAATCGGCGAGTATGCTTTTCAGAACAACCCAAATCTTACAAGCATAGTGATTCCTGACAGTGTGGTTATAATTCACGATTATGCTTTTGCATACTGCGAAAATCTTGAAACTGTAATTCTTCCCGACCCTGCTCCTTCTATGGGTGAATTCACCTTCTCAGAAACAAAATACGGTGGCTTTGACGAAATGCTCAACCCTGACTTCTCCATCTCCGAGGACGGAACACTCAAGGCTTATTGGGGAGACGATGAAAACGTTGTTGTCCCTGAGGGTGTTAAGCTGATTGGCACTGCCTTTGCAGGCAATGAAACAATTAAAAGCATAACCTTACCAAGCACACTTGTAGAAATTGAACACAGAGCATTTGACGGCTGTAAAAGTATTACAGAGCTTGTAATTCCCGATAGTGTAAGAACAATTAATGAAGGTGCTTTTGCAGGCTTATGTAATCTTAAAAAGCTAACTGTTCCTTTTGTCGGAAAAACCAGGGATGTAAAAACCGATACAGAAGAAGCTCTTATAGGCTACTGGTTCAGTACGTATGATGACCACGATTGTATTTACAACTGCTATAGCTACCTTACAGAAATAAAACAAACATACAAGAGTGAAGCTTATTTCAGACGTTCATATAAACCACGTTATTTTACAGAGCTTACAGTAACCGACTCCATACTTCGCTCAAATGCTTTACAGAACTACGGACTTACCGTTTTGAACTTAGGTGCAAACGTTACAGGCATAGAAGAATATGCAGCAAATGAGCTTGGACTTGAACAAATAAATTTTGACGAGAACATTCAAATCACAGAAATTCCCGATTACGCTTTTTGTAACAATAAAATTACAACAATTACCATTCCAAAGAGTGTAAAGAAAATAGGCAAAGCATTTATTTGTGATTACTATCCGGATAACAAGTTAGCCGAAATCAACTTAAATGAAGGACTTGAAATTATTGACGGCTCCTTCGCAGGCGCCAAAATCACATCAATAGAATTCCCAAGCACGCTAAAAAGAATACTCAAATACTCCTTCAGAAACTGCGTTGGCTTAGAATATGTAGAATTTCCTGAAAACATGTACGAAATCGGCGACTGGGCATTTGAGATTTGCTTTAACCTTAAAGAGGTTGTTTTCTCCGATACAATCATTAAAATTGGCGCTTGTGCTTTCCTTGATTGTCCTATTACGAGAGTAGTAATGCCTGAAAATATGACATACGTTGTTGATAACAGCTTCTTTGACAGCGAGGAATTGGAGATTGTCATAATCGGTAGCA
The DNA here is from genome assembly GCA_045532505.1 of Acutalibacteraceae bacterium. Taxonomy (GTDB): domain Bacteria; phylum Bacillota; class Clostridia; order Oscillospirales; family Acutalibacteraceae; genus DTU089. The sequence continues at coordinate 14,856 of JAZSGB010000070.1, forward strand.
ATGTGTCAAGAATCGGCGAACAGGCATTTGCTAACTGCCCTTCCCTTGAAATGGTTGTTATCCCCGATAATGTTACATCAATAAGTGATACAGCGTTTAGCGACTCCGGTGAAAACCTTGTTATTTACTGCAACGAAGGCTCATACGCACAAAAATATGCTATACAAAATAACATTAAGTACACAACCCTTGTTTTAGATGCAATACCTAACCAAACCTACACAGGCATGGCTATTGAGCCCTCTGTTGGTGCCAAGGCAAACAATGTAGCACTGGCACTTAACACAGAGTATAGCCTTAGCTACAGCAACAATATTGATGTTGGCGTAGCAAACATTACTGCAAGGGGCTTAGGCGACTTTAAGAACCTTATTGCAACAGGCAATTTCAACATTATACAGCGCCAAATGAATGCTGTTGATATTTCCTTTAGTGGTGATGCAGAATACTCACCAAATGGTATTGAGCCTGATATAACCCTCCGTTTAAACAGTAAAAGACTGCGCCAAGGTGAGGATTACGAAATACTTGGCCTTGATAAAATAAAGGGAACAGGCTACTATAACATTACCCTTAAGGGTATGGGTAATTTTGGTGGAACACATAACCTTACCGTAGAGGTACTCCCACGCAGCATTCGAAAAACCTCGTTTGCTACCTCGGGCGATGAATATTTGCTCACCGATTCACAATATACATTAGTTAAAGGCGTTGATTATAAAATAATAACTCGCACCAATGATGACGGTGCAGAGGAAAAGTATGTTGTTGGTATTGGCAACTACAACGGTGAAATACTTGCAAGCTCACCAAACCTGCCTTCAACCAAATTCCCGGGCAACAACGCACTTTTAGTAATATTTGAATTTTTAAGAAGCTTTTTCTCTATGATTTTCGGAATATTCAAATAATACACTACCCATAAAGAACGGTTGCGAGCTTATGCTTGCAACCGTTTTAATTTGACAATGTATGTAGTTTCTTGTATAATTTTGTCAACGCTTTTGAAGGTGGTAAACATATGTTTGAAGATATTATTAACTCCATAAGCAATGCGCTTTACAGCTATATTTTAATAATTCTGCTTGTGCTCGGTGGCTTAATTTTTTGCTTTAAAACAAGGTTTGTACAATTCAGACTTTTTAAAGAGCAAATAAAGGCTGTTACCGAAAAGCCTGCCGACGGTAAGGGTGTTTCATCCTTTCAGGCGCTTATGGTTTCAACTGCATCACGAGTGGGCACCGGCAATATTATAGGTGTTTCCACAGCACTTTGCTTAGGTGGCTTCGGCTCCGTTTTTTGGATGTGGGTTATTGCCATTATAGGCAGCGCCTCTGCTTTCATTGAAAGCACCCTTGCCCAAATTTACAAAAAGAAAAATGCAGACGGCACCTATTCGGGTGGCCCTGCATATTACATAGGCACAGCACTTAAAAACAAGCCTTTTGCTGTTATTTTTACCATTCTTCTTATTTTTACCTATGGTGTAGGCTTTAATATGCTTGCTTCATATAACCTTCAATCCACATTTTCAAGCTACAGCTTTTACAACCCCGAAACAACTCCTTGGGTAATAGGTATTATTTTAGCCATTATTTGTGGCTACTGCCTTATTGGTGGTGGCAAGCGTATAATTAGCGTTACATCTGTTTTAGTACCTATTATGGGCTGTGCATATATACTTGTAGCCTTAATTATTGTTGCTATAAATTTTAAAATATTGCCTGATATTTTTAAAACCATATTTACACAGGCATTTGATTTTGGCGCTATATTCGGTGGCTTTTCAGGTTCCTGCGTAATGTTTGGCATTAAGCGTGGGCTTTTCAGTAATGAAGCCGGTGTAGGCTCTGCACCAAACGCCTCTGCCTCTGCAGATGTTGAGCACCCTGTTAAGCAAGGTCTTGTGCAGGTTCTTTCTGTTTTTATTGATACTGTTCTTGTTTGCTCTGCATCTGCTTTTATGTGTATGTGCTCGGGCATTGAGCCATCTGAAAAGCTTTCGGGCGCACCGTACGTACAAGCAGCACTGCAACAAACACTTGGCAATTTTGGCCCCATATTTATAACTGTTGCCATGATTCTTTTTGCTTTTACAACCCTTTTAGGCAACATTTATTACGTTGATATGGCAGTTATTTACCTTTGCAAAAAAGAGCCTAAAAAATGGGTTATGAACCTTTACCACATTTTTGCTGCTGTTTTAATTTTTGTGGGTGCCGGCCTTAGTGCAGATTTACTGTGGAATATTGCAGATATTGCAATGGGTGGTATGACTATTATAAATATGCCTGTTATACTTATATTGAGTAAACACGCTGTTGCAGCATTAAAGGATTACGACAAGCAGCGCAAGCAAGGCGTAACACCTGTATTTAAAGCTAAAAACATAAACCTGCCACACGATGTGGATTGCTGGAAATAAATCAGCTGCCGGTCGCCAGCTGCCAGCTACCAGAGCTACGCAAAGTTAGGTAGAACAACTGTAAGGGCGGGATTGTAGCCCGCCCGAAAGCAAAGAAAAACAACGGGACGGCTGAAATGAAGTCCCTTACAAGGTTCGCAGGATAGCCGTTAGCAAAAATCAATTAGCTGCCGGAGCGTCGCAAGGAAATAATAAAGGATAGTACATCACTTGATGTGCTATCCTTTTGCTTTTATTACAGCTCTATTGTTTTTTTATTGCCCTCGCCCCAGATAATTTCTAAGGTTACAGGGATATTTGATTTTGCTGTTATTTGTGGCTCTGCAGCTTCGTTTTCACGGGCATCGCATATAAGGGTAAGCTCACCGTCAACACCAAAGGGGTATTTTTCTACACCGTGGCGCTCTGTACGGTTTACATGCCACTCAATTTTATTGTTTGAAGCATCCGGCTTTATACCGAAAACATACTCAAACATTACAGAAATAGGAATAAGACCTGTCCAGCCTACAAAATTAGGCATTGAGGAGCTACCCCTTGTAAACTCACCGTCTGTTGTTTCGGGAGCGTAGTTTTCAAAAAGAGTGCCTGTATTTTTAAACACCTCAACTGCTGCATCAAGATGTGTGCAGGCAATTTCGTAGGAGAGGTCGTATTTTCCGTAATTATCAAGACCTTTAAGCACCATATAGTTTGTTGGCGCCCATACAGAGCCACACCAATAGCCACCCTTTGGATTATATTCGGGGTGGTCCTTTGAAAGAGTGGGTACCCTGTGCTCGGTCTTAAATTCATTTTCGTTATTAAGGTGGGCAATAAAGCTTTCGCTCCTGTCAGCAGGCACACACCTTGCAAGGAGTGCCCAAAATGCACCTATATGCTTTACGCCGTTAAAGGTATCGTCATTTTTAAGGTCGTAGTAGAACTTTGTTTTTTCATCCCACAGTTTTTGGTTTATAACCTTAAAAAGATGGTCGCTTTCTGCCTGAAGCTCGGGTATAAACTCTTCCCTGCCAAGCTCCTTTGCCATTTTTATGAGAAGGTTGCAGGCATTAAGCTCCTGCATACAAGCATCCACCCACACCATATGACCGTGGCTGTAGCAAACATGGTACTTTTCATCAAGACGAGGGCAGTTATCCATACCACAGCCGTAGCCCGATGAAAAATATGTACCGTCGCGCCAGGTAAAATGCTCCTGCATCCATTGGTGGTATGCAACAAGGCAAGGGAACACCCTTGAAAGCCTATTTTTATCACCAAAGTTAAGGTAATACTCCCATTCGCACCAGGTCATAACCTCAGGGCCTGTTGATGATGGGTCGTGGCGTGGAAAAATATCCTTTCCATCCTCCTCATCAATCTGACGGCATATAAAGCCGTCAACGTGCTGATGAGCATAAAAATTATCAAAGGTTTCCTGAAACTTGAAGATTCTGTCGGCATATTTTCCGAACATAAGCATAAAAGCAGAATCCCACATAAAGATACATGCGCTGAAGGCTGCATCTATATAACGGCTTACAAAACCGTTTTCCTTTGTGGGCATACCAAGATTACCGAAAGCAATTTCCCAAGCCTTCCAATAGCAATCAAGGTAATCGCTGTGATTATCCCACAGGGGCTGAGGCAGGCTACCCTTTATATCCTCAAATTTCGGAATAGGGGTCATATCCGGCTCAGCGCCTATAAAGGAATTTTCTTCCATTAACTCCTTATCATCATATGTGATTTCGCTGTTTTGTTTAAATATACCTGCCATACCTTACACTCCGAAATATTTTACTGCATTGTTAAAGGAAATATCCTGCACTACCTTTGAAAGGAAATCAATATCTGCAGGGTATTTGCCCTCTTCAACAAGGTCGCCTAAAAGCTCGCAAAGTATTCTACGGAAATATTCGTGGCGTGGGTATGAAAGAAAGCTTCTTGAGTCGGTAATCATACCAACAAATTTTGATATTACGCCAAGATTCATAAGTGTTTGCATCTGTGTGCGCATACCGTCGTAGTTATCGTTAAACCACCAGGCAGAGCCAAACTGAATCTTTGATTCTGCTTCATCTGACTGGAAGTTGCCAAGCATTGTGCCAAGCACATAGTTATCCTTCGGATTAAGTGTGAAAAGCACGGTTTTCGGAAGACCTGCGCCACAAAGCATAGCATCTAAAAGTCTTGAAAGGCTTACTGCAATTTCATAATCGGCAACTGAATCATAGCCTGTATCGGGGCCAAGCTTTTTAAACATTACGCCGTTGTTGTTTCGCATAGCGCCAATGTGAATTTCCATACCCCAGCCAAGGCGATTATATTCGCCTGCAAGGAAAAGCATAAGCTCTGTTTTGTATTTATCAATTTCATCCTTTGAGAGTGCTTCGCCATTAAGCTGACGAGCAAAAATTGCATTTAACTCCTCTTCCCCTGCCCTGTTATATGGCACATAGGTAAAGGCGTGGTCGGATGCTCTGCAGCCCATTTCTGCAAAGAATTCAATTCTTTCAAGCAAAGCCTTTTTAAGCTCTGTGAAGGATGTAACACTTCTGCCTATTACGTTTTCAAGTGCTGCCACCCAATCGTTGTATCCGGGCAGCTCGATGCCCAAGGCTTTATCCGGACGGAATGCAGGAAGCACCTTACACTTAAATGACTTATCCTCAGCTAAAAGCTTGTGGTATTCCAGTGTATCTGCAGCATCGTCTGTAGTGCAAACAAAGGCTACGTTACTCTTTTCTATAAGCTCCCTTGGAGTAAAGCCACCTGCTTTAATTTTTGCATTTGCTCTTTCCCAGATATCATCACAGGTAGCAGGTGAAAGAGGCTCGTAAATATCAAAATAACGCTGTAATTCAAGGTGAGTCCAATGGTAAAGCGGGTTGCCGATTAAATTAGGCATAGCACTTGCCCAAGCCTTAAATTTTTCGTAGTGTGATTTATCGCCTGTTATATACTCCTCGCTTATACCACAGGAGCGCATACCTCTCCACTTATAGTGGTCGCCACCGAGCCAAAGCTCTGCAATATCAGAAGGCTGATTATTTTCGTAAATCTCCTTTGGTTGAAGATGGCAATGCCAGTCAAAAATAGGAGTATTTTCACAAGCAGCATAGAGCTTTTTTGCTGTTTCGGTTGAAAGCAAAAAGTCCTTATCCATAAATTTTTTCATTACAAATCCTCCGAAAGATTTTATAAAGTTTTACATAAGTATATTATCACACAAATATATACTTTTCAATTAATAATATGAAAACAATTTTCATTATTAATTCACAAATATTACAAATTTAGGCACAAAAATTACATTTAACTCATTCGTTCCTTCCTTTTTGCTATGATGAAATCAGAAAAGGAGATGGTTTAATGAAAAATAAATCTGATAATTTTAACGAACTGAAATATTTTTGTATATCCACAGTATCTATTTATTGTTTATCCTTTGTTCTTTTTGCACTCGGTGTTATTACACAACTTTTTGGTTATGGTCTTTTAATGCAATTTTCGGAAATTATAGAGATTTTTGTAACTTTCTTGTTTATTTTCTGTGGCACCCTTTCTCCCATATGGCTTTTAATTACAATAATATGGTGTTCCATCGTTTGTAAGCAAGAGCACACAATCAAGTATTTTTTTAAGCCTATAATTATTATAAATTTTTTGCTTTCACTTATTTTTCCGTGCATTTTGCTGTCAGGCTTTTAATCAGTTAAAGGAGATGGTTTTATGACAACATTAAAACGAAATAAACCATTGCAAATATTTTTAGGTGTTCTTTTTGCATCGTTGCTTCTTTTTGCTGGTTACCTTTTAGGTGAAACAATCACCTTCCCCGAAACTGATTTTTGGAATATTGCAGAACCAATTATTTTAGTTGCATATATGCTTGTTTATATGGCATTTTTATCGCTCATAGCAATTTTTTCAAAATCCTATGATATGGGCTTTTTGTATTATCCGGCATTTGCTGTTTGCCTTACAAGTGTATTATCTGCTTTCCTGGACAGAAATATAGAAGATTCCATATGGCGTTACTTTATGCCACTAACAAGGCTTTTGGGTGCTCCACTCCGTGCTGTTGCAAAAGCTATAGAAAAAAGAAGCCTCACCTATTCTGTAACCGTTAAAGAATACGGCTACGAAGCGTATGACTATGAGAGAGCCTTGCTTGGGGAAACTGATGTAATAGTAATATTCCTTATACTTACATTTATTTCTTTAATAGCATACCAGCTTTATACTGAAACGCAGGAACACAGCACAAAGAAAGCTCTTTGGCGCCTTGAGGGTACTGCCCGCACAGTCTCCATTGTAACAATAATCGCTTCCGGCGTTTTTTGGCTCATTATGGGTTTGGTTTATATTCTGCCTTATTGTTATTCGGATATTTTAGGTATGGTGATAGGATATTTCTTTTTGTCGTCTACAATGTTTGCTTTGCCTGTTATTGTTCCCATTGTGGTCAATGGCTATGTATTCAAAGAGGCTATCAGCCAGGCTCGTTTTCATTCAAACCCTCGTTTATACGTAAACCCACTTGCTGTTTCAGCGCTGATTCTATCCGTTTCAGTTTCCGTAACAGTAATTTATACCGTTCTGACAGGATTTTAATTTTTCAACTTACAAGGAGCTGGTTATATGACAACTCTTAAAAACAACAAGAAACTACAATTGTTTATAAGCTTGGCTTCAGGTGGTCTGCTTTTGTTTGCAGGTTACCTTTTAGGTGAAACAATCACCTTCCCCGAAACTGATTTTTGGAATATTGCAGAACCAATTATTTTAGTTTCTTATATGCTTGTTTATATGGCTTTTTTATCACTCATAGCAATTTTTTCAAAATCTAACGATTTAAAGTTAATGTATTACCCTGCATTTGCAGTTTGTGCCACAAGCGTAATTTCTGCTTTTATTTATTGGTGCGTTGAGGAGTCCTTTTTGCTTTTTCTTTTTCCTCTTACATTACCCTTTTCTGTGCCGGTGCGAGCATTTTCGCAAGCGTTAGAGAAAGCAACCACCTACACTGTTACAGTTGATGACGGTCAATTTGGAAGTTATACGTATGATGAAACCGTGCTTTATGAGCACCGTGTTATTATAATTCTTTTCATACTCTCACTTATATCCGTAGCAGTATACCAGCTTTATACAGAAACTGAAGAGCACATTACCCAAAAGTCGAAGTGGCATATTGCAGGTCCTGCCCGTAAAATCTCTCTTGGTATGATTTTCTCGTATGGTGGCTACATTGCTTTTTCTTTAATATGCAGCATTCTCCCCGGTGGCGACATTTCAGACACCTTATGGGTTATACAGGCGATAATATCAATAACTGCAAGTTGGCTTCTTCTTCCTCTTATTCTTCCTTTTGCACTAAACATATACTTAATTTCTGAACTGCAAAAAGAAGTAAAAGAGTGTTCAAATAAGCGATTATATTTTAATCCGTTAGTTATATTAGCAATAATCTTATCTGTTATCGGCTCAATAACCACATTTCAAACTATGTTAGCTTGCTTTTAAATATTGAAAATATGTACAATATGTAGTAATATGAAAGCAAACCACGGCAAGGAGGACAAAAATGCTTAGTATTGCAATTTGCGATGATGAAAAACACATATGCGATTATTTAGAAAAACGAACACGCAACCACCTTGCTGTAAACGATATTGAAGCAACGGTACAGACCTTTTATGACGGAGCCGATTTACTCTCTGCCTGCGAGAAAAACACGACAGAATTTGATATAATTTTTCTCGATATAAAAATGAAAACCACAAATGGTGTTGAATGTGCAAAACTGCTTCGCAGCGAGGGTGTAAATGCTTTAATTGTTTTTGTTACATCCTCTGCAGAGTATGTTTTTTCAGGCTACGAGGCAAAGGCCTTCAGGTATATTCTGAAAACCGACCTTGAAAACGCCTTTGACCGTATTCTCACCGACTGCCTTGTGGAATTAAAAAAGCAAGCAACCGATTTTTATACCGTTAAAACTGCTTCGTTTGTAAAAAATATTTCCCTTGACGAAATATTTTATTTTGAAAGTAAGCTACGTGTAATCGTTATCCACACAAAAAACGAAGATATTTCTTTTTACGGCAAGCTTGATAATATTGAAAAAGAGCTTGCAGAAAAGGATTTTATCCGTATTCACCAAAGCTTTCTCGTTAATGCCTCGAAAATTAAGGCTCTCAACAAGGCTTCGGCTGAGCTTACCTGCAGCATTACACTCCCTGTAAGCAAAAGCAAGGCTACAGCAGTTAAACAGGCGTTCCTGTGGTCTAAAAGGTGATGTATATGATAGAATTTATTGAAACCACTCTCTTTTACCTTATAAGATTCTTTTCATCTACAATTGAAATGGTTTTTGCATTTCTTATGATGAATGTTTTCTTTGAGAAAAAATACACCTCTAAGCTACCCAATGCCATAGCATTTATTTTAAGCTCGGGCATACTTCTTGCCTTGCAGGAAACAGGGCAAAGCGGTAACCTGAAAACTCTTGTGCAAACCCTGTTGATTTTGTGCGTTGTTTTTGCTTTATATGACGGTAAAAAAAGGTTAAAGGCTTTCTTTTTTATTGCCTACTCTTTATTTATTGCTTTATCCAAGCTGCTTTCGTACTTTGCTTTTTCTTTTATTATAGATAAGGCAATCGGCACTATTCCATACCTTACAGAAGAAAGCTTTTTCTACAGAATACTATCTATTGAGCTACCAAACATCTTTATGCTGGTAATGATTATTCTGATGGGTCTGTTTACAAAATCAAAAAACAAGAGCGTACCCCTCAGATACTGGCTGCTTTTGTTCATAGTACCGTTAACCACCTTGGGCACACTTACAGTTTATCAGTATTATATAGACCGTCTTGCCCCCGGCGAAGAAATTAATGCTTACATAATAATTTCAACAATTGGCCTTGTTTTTATAAACATATTAATATTCTTCCTTTTTTCAAAGCTGCAAAATCAATTGGAGCTGCAAAAAAATCAAATTATAATCAGCACACAGATGCGCCTTGAAAAACTCTCGTTCCAAAAAATGGAAGAAAGCTATAACAGAACAAGAGAGCTTCGCCACGATTTAAAAAACCATATATTATCATTAAGAGGTATTGCCGAAAACGGCACAAAAGAGCAGCTTTTAGAATACCTTGACAAAATGACAGATGCTGTTGAGGAAGCAACATATATATCTGTTAGTAAAAACTCGGCTGTGGATGCTATAATAAACGAAAAAATGCTTTTGGCACAAAAAAACAGTATAGCTACACACTTTGATATTGCACCTTTAGATAGTGAGAATGTACCAAGCATGGATATTTGCACCATACTCAGCAACGCACTGGATAACGCTATTGAAGCCTGTGTTAAAATAGAAAACCCTTCCGAAAGGTACATAAATGTAAAAATCACTACAGAAAACGGAATTTTTATATCTGTTGTAAATCCATCAGTTGAAGCACCTAAAAAACGTGCAGGTATTTATATAAGCAGCAAGAAGGATACAGTTAACCACGGCTTAGGCTTAAAAAGCATTAGAAGAACTGTTGATAAGCACAACGGCGATATACTCATAAAATACGAAAACGGCACATTTACACTTATTGCAGAATTGCCTATATAAAAACAAACGGTACCCGAAAGGTCTTTTTCGGGTACCGTTTCTATTAACAGTTATAATCTGACTTTAAAAACTAATTTATGTGCAAAGTCTGCATTTTCGCTTTTTCTGCAGGGTGCGTGAGCATCTTCGGGGAAGAATACCATAAAATAGCCTTTTCTTAATGCAAAAAGCTGACCGTTCGGAGCATCCATAAATGCAATATCACAGCCTTCTTTAAAGTCCTCTGTAATAGTACATTCCTTAAAATTTGCCCAGCCGATGTTTTCTTCGCCATCTACCATAATCTGCACATCTGCATACTCTTTATGGGCTTCGTATTTAATAGGAGTGCCGTCTTCAACATTGTATTTTGCAACGTTGCACCACATATTATCCCCATCAATTTCTATTTTACCACTGTCAAATGGGTTTTTAAGAAAATCTGAAAGCACACTCTCAACCCTTGCAAATTTTGAGTTGCTGTCAAAATATACACTTAAATTTTCTATTTTATCGTAAATCATTCTTGCTCAGCCTCGCCAATCATAATAAGTCTTTTCTTCTTTTCATCTGCAGGGAGTGTGTAGTTATAAAGCACAGTCCACAAAATAATTGCTGCAAATAAAGCTGTGGTAAACCAAAAGCCTGAAGAAAGCTGCATTGCATCAATACTACCAAGCAACGAAATCCATCCACTGCCACCAACATCTGCAAGGGTAATATCGCCTGAAATGAAAGGCATTGCAACTACCTTGAAGCAGGTTGGCACCATAAGTGAAAAGCCTATACCTGCCACACAGGAATAAATAACCTTTCGGTTATCCTTTGCAGCTATGGCTGCTATTGCTGCTGCAAGTGCGCAAATTGCTACAAGCACAAGGGCAACAATAAATACAAAGAATGGAGCTATTACCGGCTCAAGCACCTTTAACAAGCGCTCGCTGTCGTTCTCTTTTGAAATTTCTTTTAGAATATCTGAGGTGCCTTGTGCATCATCGCCCAAAAGACCTGCTATAGAAATGCTTACACCAATATGGTCGGGTGCTTGACCGGATTCGTCAATTATATCACTTGCAGAGCTATTGCCCAAAGCGTGGGTAATATAAACAAACATCTGCGCTGCAGTTGACTGAATACGAACTAATACAAGTGGTGTGAAAATTAATACAGCAACAACAGCAATTGCAAGCAGAGCCGAAATAAGCTTATATGTTATTTTCATAGTAAAAATCCTTTCAAAAAAGCTTTTTGATTATTTCCAGGATGAATTAAGCTGAACTGTTCTGTTGAAAATAGGTGCTTCGGCAGTTGAATCCTTATCAACACAGAAATAGCCGTTTCTCATAAACTGGAAGGAGTCAAGGGGCTTTGCAGAAGCAAGGCCTTCTTCAACAAGGCAACCCTTAAGCACAACAAGGGATTCAGGGTTAATTGCATTAACAAACTCATCATCAGGAACACCTGCAGGATCCTCAACGTTAAAGAGTCTGTCGTAAAGGCGAACCTCTGCCTTAAATGCCTTAGGGCCGGCCCAGTGGATTGTACCCTTAACCTTTCTGCCATCGGGCGCATTGCCACCCTTTGTAGCAGGGTCATATGTGCAGTGAAGAACTGTTACATTGCCATCATCATCTGTTTCGTAAGAATTGCAGGTGATAAAGTATGCTCCCTTAAGGCGAACCTCGTTACCGGGGTAAAGACGGAAATACTTTCTTACAGGCTCTGCCATAAAGTCGTTTCTTTCAACGTAAATTTCTCTGCCGAAGGTAACTGTTTTTGTACCAAGCTCAGGTCTTTCAGGGTGTACCTCAACTGTAATTTCTTCAGTCTGTCCCTCAGGGTAGTTATCTATAACAACCTTAATCGGGTCAAGCACAGCCATTGCTCTTGGTGCCTGCTCGTTAAGCTCATCTCTTACACAAGCCTCAAGAAGGCCGTAGTCAACTACGCTGTATGCCTTTGAAACGCCAACCTTTTCAATAAAGGTTCTTATAGCCTTTGCAGGGTAACCCCTTCTTCTCATGCCACAAATTGTTGCCATACGAGGGTCATCCCAGCCTGAAACAAGGTTATCTGTAACAAGGCGAATATTTCTTCTTTTTGATGTAATACAGTAGTTAAGGTTAAGGCGGGCAAACTCAATCTGCCTTGGTGGCTCCTCAAAGCCGATTTGCTCAATAAACCAGTTGTAAAGTGGCCTGTGGTTTTCAAACTCAAGTGAGCAAAGCGAATATGTTACACCCTCACGAGCATCTGAAAGTGGGTGAGCAAAGTCATAGATTGGATATACGCACCACTTATCACCTGTCTGGTGGTGGTCAACATGCATAATTCTGTAAATTGCAGGGTCACGCATATTCATATTAGGTGATGCCATATCAATTTTTGCACGTAAAACCTTTGCACCATCGGGGAACTCGCCCTCTGTCATTCTTTTGAAAAGGTCAAGGTTTTCCTCAACGCTTCTATCACGGTATGGGCTGTTTTTACCCGGCTCTGTAAGTGTACCTCTGTACTCTCTCATCTGCTCTGCAGTAAGGTCATCAACATATGCCTTGCCGTCCTTAATAAGCTTTATTGCACACTCATAGAGAAAATCGAAGTAGCTTGATGCGTAAAGACACTTCTCCCACTTAAAGCCGAGCCATTCAATATCCTCTTTAATGGACTCAACATACTCAATATCCTCTTTGGCAGGGTTTGTATCGTCAAGGCGAAGGTTACAAACACCACCGTATTTCATAGCAGTTGTAAAGTCTATGCAAATAGCCTTTGCGTGGCCAATGTGAAGGTAGCCGTTTGGCTCAGGTGGGAAACGGGTCTGCACCCTGGTGTTAACACCCTCTGCTAATTCTTCATCAATAATATCGTGGATAAAATTACCCGCAGTTTCAAAAATTTCTTCCATAATATATCTCCTTAAAGCGATTCAATAATCGCATTGATTCTGTTGTTAACTCTTTGCTTACCTAAAAGGCTCATTATTGAACAAAGGTCAGGTGTATTTCTTCTTGATGTAACTGCAAGGCGAATTACTGTAGAAACATCACCAACGTGACCCTTAAAGGCATCGGGATTTTGCTTGTATTCTTTAACATTTGGTGTAAAGCCCAGTGGCTCGCATAAATCTTTAATTTTTGCAAACCATTGGTCCTTATCATCTGCACTGTCGTAAACAGTTAAATATTTTTGAAGAATTGCCTTTGCGTCCTCTTTAGAAATATTTTCGGGGAGCCGGAAATCAGGTGTGTAGTATTCATCAAACATATATGAGAAATACTCCTTAACCTCACTCCATTTTGCAATATCCTTACGAGGCTTCGGGCTCTCCCTGTCTATATTAACAAGTGCTGTTGAGAAAGCCTTATCTGCAGTAAACACCTTGAAAAATTCTTCATCGTATTTCTCTGCCCATTTTTCAATGCAGCTGTAAACCTCATCTGCCTTCATAACAGAAATTACGTTTTTACTAACATCGTTAAGCTTTACAAGGTCAAAAAGGCAACCACTCGGGCTCATCTTTTTAAGGTTAAACGGGAAGCTGAATGCATCCACACCCGGATTTGCTCTGCGCCAATCCTCAAAGTTTGAGTTGAGAAGAGTGAGAAGGTACTCAATAAGGCTCTCTTTAGGGAAGCCCTGCTCTACAAAGTAGCTGACTGCTGCTTCAGGGTCTTTTCTTTTTGAAAGCTTACGCTTTGTGCCGTCCTCTTCATCAATTTTCATAACCTGTGGTGTATGTGCATATTTAGGTACACGGAAGCCACAAGCCTTAAAAAGTGCAATGTGCTTAGGCACTGAGGATATCCACTCCTCGCCACGTATAACGTGGGTTGTGCGCATAAAGTGGTCATCGCAGGCGTGTGCAAAGTGGTATGTAGGAATACCGTCGGATTTAAGTAAAACCTCATCAATAATATTTTCGGGCATTTCGATTTTGCCACGGATAATATCATCAAAGAAAATTCTTTTATCCTCACTACCGTCTGAACGGAAGCGCAATACATAAGGCTTGCCCTCTTTAAGGTTTGCCTCAATCGCCTCGAGAGAAAGGCCTCGGCACCTTGCCCATTTGCCAAAGTAGCCCCAAATAAGTGCATCGCCCTTTTCCTGCTCCTCACGGATTGCAGAAAGCTCCTCTGCTGTGCAGAAGCAAGGGTAAGCAAGTCCTTTTTGAACTAAAGCCTTTGCAACTGTTTGGTAAATTTCTGCACGCTTGCTTTGTGTGTATGGGCCGTATGCGCCCTTTTCTTCGTTGAAGCCTGTAACACCTTCATCAAAATCTATACCAAAAGACTCAAAGCCGTTAATAATCGCAGAAACGCCATCGTCTATTTCTCTTTTTTTGTCGGTATCCTCAATACGCAGGTAGGAAACGCCTCCTGTAGCCTTTGCAGTAAGCACATCTACAAGTGCGCCGAAAAGCCCACCAATGTGCAGGTAGCCTGTTGGTGACGGTGCAAAACGGGTAACCCTTGCACCCTCCGAAAGACCCCTTTCAGGATACCTTGCCTCTAACTCCTCTACAGTAGAGGTGATATGAGGGAATAAAAGCTCCGCTAATTTATTGCAGTCATAATTCATAACATAAAACTCCATTATAATGTTTTAAAATATATCACCTTATTATTGCAGAAAACGAAAAAAGTATCAATAGTTTTTTGCAAAAAAAGTGTTGATTTATTTAATATTATGATAATATAATATTAAGTAAATTTATATATTGAAAGGTCATTGCTATAATGAAAGCTAAAACACAAAAAAATGAACAGAAAACCGGTACAATTTTACTGCTTAAAAGGTTTCTTCCATACTACAAAAGCCATTGGAAAACTCTTGTTTTTGACCTTTTTTGCGCTGCGCTTACCACCGTTTGCGAGCTTGTGCTGCCACTTATTGTAAAATTTATTACAGGTGCTGCAATAGACGATATTGCTTCGCTCACACCAAAGGTAATACTTTCCATTGGTGGTATATATCTGTTTTTGCGCATTGTAGATGCAGTTGCAAACTACTATATGGCATCTATCGGCCACATTATGGGCACAAAGATGGAAACTGCTATGCGAAAGGACCTTTTCGGCCATTTGCAAAGGCTCTCATACTCTTACTACGATAACACCAAGGTAGGCACAATAATGTCGCGTATTACAAGCGATTTGTTTGATGTTACCGAGTTTGCCCACCACTGCCCCGAGGAATTTTTTATTGCAGGAATTAAAATTCTTGTTTCGTTTATAATTCTTTGCACGGTAAATGTGCCCTTAACCCTTCTTTTATTTGCTGTGCTCCCTGTTATGATGCTTGCCTTACAATATTTCAGGAAAAGAATGAAGGAAGGCTTCAGGGAGTCAAGAGTGGTTGTTGGTGAACTTAACAGCCAGATAGAGGATTCTCTTTTAGGTGTAAGGGTTGTAAAATCCTTTGCAAATGAAGGCATTGAAGAACGGAAATTTAAAAAGGGTAACGAAAAATTCCTTCAAATCAAATCAAAGGTTTACAAGTATATGGGCTCCCACAGCTCTATAAACAGAGTTTCTGAGGGCGTTATGTACATCATAATTGTTGTGGCAGGTGCCTTTGCTCTTGTTAAAGGCAAAATTGAAGCCCCCGATTATATCGCTTACCTGCTTTACATTACTACACTTCTTACATCAATACGAAAAATTATTGATTTTGCAGAGCAATTCCAGCGTGGTATGACAGGTATTGAAAGATTTTGCGAAATTATTGACACAGACCCTACTATTGTAGATAAAGAGGGTGCTACAGAGCTTACCGTTACCGATGGTAAAATTGATTTTGAAAATGTTTCGTTTAAATATTCTGAAGATACCGAATATGTTTTAAAGGATGTAAATATTAATATCGGCAGTGGCGAGAGCTTTGCCCTTGTTGGCCCTTCAGGTGGTGGTAAAACCACAATTTGCAACCTTATTCCACGTTTTTATGAGCTTACAGACGGCTCAATTAAAATTGACGGCATAGATATTCGTGATGTTACCCTTAAGAGTCTTAGAGAAAATATTGGTATTGTGCAGCAGGATGTTTACCTTTTTGCAGGTACTGTAAGAGAAAATATTGAATACGGAAAGCCCGGTGCAACCGAAGAAGAAATCAGAAAGGCTGCAGAGCTTGCAGGTGCACTTGAGTTTATTGAAAAGCTGCCTGACGGCTTTGATACCTATGTTGGCGAAAGAGGCGTTAAGCTTTCGGGTGGCCAAAAGCAAAGAATAAGCATTGCACGAGTTTTTCTTAAAAACCCAAAAATACTTATACTTGATGAAGCCACAAGCGCCCTTGATAACGAAAGTGAATACCTTGTACAAAAATCTCTTGAGCTTCTAGCAAAGGGCAGGACAACTATTACCGTTGCCCACAGGCTCACAACCATTAAGAATGCAGATAAAATTATTGTTTTCACTAAGGATGGCATTGCAGAAATCGGTAACCACGATGAGCTTGTAGCAAAAAACGGACTTTATGCGAGTATGTTTAAAATGTATTTGGTGTGATTTAGCTACTAAATTTTATAACAAAAGGAGACAGAATTATGTCCAACTACCCTACCCCTCACATAAACGCAAGTCCTTCGGATTTTGCAAAAACCGTGCTTATGCCCGGAGACCCGTTAAGGGCAAAATTTATTGCAGAAAACTTTCTTGAGAACGCAAAATTAGTGAACAATGTACGTGGCATACACGGCTATACAGGCTCCTACAAGGGTGTACCTGTCAGCGTTATGGCATCAGGTATGGGTATGCCCTCAATAGGCATTTACAGCTATGAGCTTTTTAACTTTTTTGATGTTGAAAACATTATCAGAGTAGGCTCTGCAGGTGGTATGTGCCCTCAGGTTAAGGTGAGAGATATTATTATTGCTCAGGGTGCCTGCACAAACTCAAGCTTTGCACACACCTTTAGGCTGCCCGGCACCTTTGCCCCTATTGCAGACTTTTCTCTTTTAAGAAAAGCTGTTGAAAAGGCAGAGGAATTAAGCCTTAACTACAAGGTAGGTAACGTGCTTTCCTCAGATACCTTCTATAACGATGAGCAAGGCTTACCCGAAAATGAAACCTCTGCTGCCCTCTGGGGTAAAATGGGTGTTTTAGGTGTGGAAATGGAGGCTGCTGCTCTCTATATGAATGCTGCAAGGGCAGGTAAATCGGCTCTTGCAATCCTTACAGTTTCCGACCACCTACTAACAGGCGAAAGCCTTTCTTCAGATGACAGACAAAACTCATTTACAGATATGATGAGGCTTTCTCTTGAAACGGCGGTAGAATTATAATGAAAAAATTTAACCGAGTTTTTCTTTTCGTTTTAGATAGCTGTGGTATAGGTGAAGCCCCCGACTCTGCCCTTTTTGGCGATGAAGGCTGCAGCACAATAAAATCAATTGCAAAATCTGCTAACTTTAACATAGATACCCTTAAGGAAATAGGCTACACCCATATTGACGGCCTTTCCTTTTTAGGTGATGGCACATTAAAAGCACAGGTTGCCCGACTCAGGGAGCTTTCCAACGGCAAGGATACAACCATCGGCCACTGGGAAATTGCAGGTATTGTTTCCGAAAAGCCACTCCCCACCTTCCCCAATGGCTTTCCGAAAGCTTTTATTGAGGATTTCGAAAAAAGAATCGGCACCTCTGTTTTGTGCAACAAGGTCTACTCGGGCACAGAGGTTTTAAAGGACTACGGCAATGAGCACCTAAAAACAGGCTTTCCTATAGTTTACACCTCGGCAGACAGCGTTTTTCAAATTGCTGCCCACGAGGAGCTTATTTCACCTGAAAGGTTATATGAATTTTGCAAAATTGCAAGAGAAATGCTTACCGGGGAATTAGGCGTTGGCAGAGTTATTGCAAGGCCCTTTGAGGGTGAATATCCCTTTAAAAGAACACCACGGCGCCATGATTTTTCTTTAGAGCCACCAAAGGAAACTATGCTTGATGAATTAAAGGCAGATGGCTTTGATGTAATAGGTGTAGGCAAAATCCGAGATATTTTTGAAGGCAAGGGCTTAACAGAATACGTGTATACCGAAAACAACCTTGACGGAATGAGCAAGGCAGATTATTATCAACAAAAGGACTTTAACGGCCTTTGCTTTATTAACCTTGTTGATTTTGATATGGTATATGGCCACAGAAGGAATGTAGAGGGTTACGCGCAGGCTCTTGCAGATTTTGATAAATGGCTTTTAAAATTTATTAAAAATATGCAGGATGAGGATGCACTTATTATAACTGCTGACCACGGCTGCGACCCTGGCTTTAAAGGCACAGACCACACAAGAGAATATGTGCCGTATATACTTTACGGTAAACAAATTCAGCCCAAAAATCTTGATACTATAGATGGCTTTACACATATTGCAAAAACAGTAAAAGAGCTTTTGAAAGGTTGATTCTATGGATAATAAAAAGCTTTACAGCCTTGCTGCTGAGGCTTCAAAAAAATCGTACTCACCATACTCAAACTGCAAGGTGGGAGCTGCCTTGTTATGTAAAAACGGCAAGGTTTTTACAGGCACAAATATTGAAAACGCTGCTTTTTCTCCTACTGTTTGCGCTGAAAGAGTTGCTTTTTTCAAAGCAATTTCCGAAGGCGAAGTTGAATTCGCAAAAATTGCAGTTTGTGGTGGCAAAAACGGAGTAATAAACGGTATTTTTGCTCCCTGTGGTGTTTGCCGACAGGTAATGCGAGAGTTTTGTGAGGATGATTTCGAAATTTTACTTGGTAAAACAGAGCAGACCTTTGATATTGTAACCTTAAAGGAGCTTTTGCCACTTTCATTTTCACCTAAGGATGTGAAATAATATGAGAATTTATGATATTATAAAAAAGAAACGAGATGGCTATGAGCTATCCCGTGAAGAAATCTACTTTTTTGTAAACGGCTATGTTGATGGTTCAATACACGATTACCAGGCAGCTGCATTGTGTATGGCAATCTTTTATAAGGGTATGACCGAGGAAGAGACAGCCCACCTTACCTCTGCTATGGCAGAAAGTGGCGATACTGTTGATTTATCCTGCTTTGGCGCTTTATCTGCCGACAAGCACAGTACAGGTGGCGTTGGTGATAAAACAACGCTTATTGTTGCACCTATTGCTGCCTCGCTTGGCTGCGTAATGGCAAAAATGAGTGGCAGAGGACTTGGCCACACAGGTGGCACAATAGATAAGCTTGAATCTATACAAGGCTTCAATACTGCCCTTTCCCCCGAGGAGTTTTTTGAGGTGGTTAACAAAACAAGCATTGCAGTAGTCGGGCAAACAGGCAACCTTACCCCTGCCGATAAAAAGCTTTACGCTTTAAGGGATGTTACTGCAACTGTTGACAGCCTTCCTCTTATTGCTTCAAGTATAATGTCTAAAAAGCTTGCAGCAGGTGCAAAAAACATTGTTTTAGATGTTAAATACGGCTCGGGAGCATTTATGAAAACGCCCGAAAGCTCTGTGGAATTAGCAGAGGCTATGGTGAAAATAGGTAATAGCTGTGGCAGAAACACCTCTGCAGTAATAACCAATATGGATATACCTCTCGGCTATAGCATAGGTAACAACCTTGAGGTAAAAGAAGCCATTGACGTACTTACAGGCACCGGCCCACAGGATTTAAAAGAGGTTTGCCTTACACTTGCAACACAAATTGTTGCTATAACTAAGGGCATAAGCTCTGCTGATGCAAGAGCCCTTACAGAGGATGCCCTTGCAAGTGGCAAAGCCTTCAGTAAGTTTAGGGAATGGATTGCTGCCCAGGGTGGTAACACAGAGTGGATAGATAACACCTCCCTTTTCCCACAGGCAGGTATTACCTATGAAATAACAGCAGAGACCGACGGCTTTATTAGTGCTATGGATACTGAAAAAATAGGCATATGTGCAGTTATTTTAGGGGCAGGCAGAGAAACTAAGGACTCAGACATTGATATGAGTGCAGGCATTGTTTTGAAAAAGAAAACAGGGGATAAAATCAGCAAGGGTGATATACTTGCTGTGCTGCACACAAACAATGCAGATGCTATTAGCTCTGCAAGGGATTGTTTTGGTAAAGCCATAACAATTTCAGATAAAAACACTGAATTACCACCCTTGATATACAGTATCATATAAAAATAAAACAAGGAATCACAGATGATTCCTTGTTTTATTTTTTTATTAATTTTTCAAAAGCTTTTCTGCATTAAGGTGATAGATTTTTTCTTTTTCTGCTTGGGAAAGCTCAAGTGTTTCTATCATTCGCACATCCCAAGAGGGTGAGTGCCAAGGGCAATCCGACCCAAAAATAATCCAATCTGCACCTTTTTTGTCTAATATACGCAAGGCTCTGTCCTTAGGCATTGCAGCGTAACCGAAGGCTGTATCAAAATATACAGGTATATCGCAAAGGTGCTTTAGCACCTGCTCACCCATATTTGCACCACCCCAGTGAGCACAAATCATAGGTGAATCTATCCAACCTGCTGCCTTTTTCAGCCTTTCGGGTGTTGCGTGGTAAGGAGCCGGATAGCCCATATCCTCACCTGCGTGAAAAAGTATTATAAGCCCAAGCCGGGATACCTTTTTATACAAAGGCTTAAGCCTTTCATCGTCCACAAAAAACTGCTGGTACTCCGGGTGAAGCTTTATCCCCTTTAAGCCCATTGCTTTTATTCGTTCAAGCTCTTCAAGAGCATCCTCTGCCCAAGGGTAAACTGAGCCAAAAGGTATTATACTGTCGCTTTGCAAGGATGCAATATAATCGTTAACTGCCCTTTGCTGCTTTGCGTTTGTTGCTATTGCAAGGGTAACGCTTTTATCAATACCATCTCGCTCCATTACTGCTTTTAAGCCGTTAATTGTGCCATCGGTTTGAGGGATTAAGCCACCTGAAACAAAGCTAAGCTTTTCTATTGTTGGCTTTGCTATTTTTTCGGGAAAAGCATGGGTATGAAAATCTATTATCATAAAAAAACCTCTGTGAAAAAATATGTTTTTATGATAATACTATTTGCTTAAAAAAGCAATATATTATAATTTAAAAAAAGAAAAATAAATACTTAAACAAAAATATAAGCCTGACACAGTGTGTGTCAGGCTTATATTTATAACCTCAATTCTCTCTTAAGATTTCCTCCGAGAATAGCTATTTTTGCTTCTTCTGTTATCGGCAAGTGCTTTATTCTTTCAATAGCCTCACTGATTTTTTTAGCATCGTTATACGGGGTATCAAGGCCGAAAATACTTCTTTCAACTCCTGTTTGGTGAATAAGCGTACAAAGGTCATCATCTGTTAAAGACCAAGCTCCCTGACGAGGGTTGCCCATATCATCTGTTTGCATTGCTATACTTGTCCACCCGGCAAAGGTGGTGTGGCGCTCCCCTCTGGAATTATTATTCATTATAAGAAGTGTTTCTTTAAAAAAGCTGTAACCACCCATATGCTCCATACTAAAGCGCAAATTCGGGAAATTATATGCTACCTCATCAAAAAGGAGCATTGCATAGTCGGAAATTCTGTGCCAATGAAGACCTGTGTGGAAGGATAAAAACAAATCCTCCTTTTGTGCAGTCTCATACACCCTGAAGAGCTGTGGGGAGTCTATTTTTACCTCCTGATATGCAGGGTGAATTTTAATACCTAAAAGTCCAAGCTCTGCAATTTGCTTTACCTGGCCTTCTAAATTATCTTCATCAAAATTAATTGTGCCAAAGCCTACAAGCTGTGGCTCGTTTGCAATTTCTTGCGCCAACCATTGGTTTCTGTTTTCCACAAGGTCATACATAGCCATTTGATTTTGAAACGGTGCAAAGCAAACTGCTTTTTCTATACCACACTCATCAAGCAGTCTTTTAAGGTATTCCTTATCTCCGTTTGGCTTTGTGTTTTTGGGAAAAAGGTGTGCATGGTTTGCGTAAATTTTGTAATCAGACATATGTAACCTCCGTTTTTTAAACAAAGCAATACGTTAAACGTGAAAATTTATTCCTCGTCAGTATCATCAAAACCCATATCGTCTTCGAAAAGCTCCGGATAATAATCCCACAGCATTTCCTCCTGCGAAGCAGTAAGCGGTTCGCTTGGAATTTCATTTATAACCTCTACCTTGTTAATTTTGCTCCAAAGTGATGGAGTAATACGGATTGTATAACCACAGGCTGAGGGGCAAAGCCACTCTGTCATAGGGAGCTCAGGTAAGCCGAAGGCAGATAAAATAGTCATAATAACACCACCGTGTGTTATTATAGCTGCCTTTTGTGTGCCTGTTTTTAAAAGTCCTTCTACTGTTTTACTAAAGCAATCGCACACTCTTTCGGCAAATTCTTTATTGCTTTCGCCATTAAGTGGGCGTGCATCCTCACCACCTGAAAGCCACTGTGAAAACTCCTCATATGGCTCTAACTCCTCGGCTGTATGGCCCTCAAACTCACCAAAATCGCACTCCTCAAAGCCCCTCATTTCAATAGGGGTTTTATCGGGGTAAAGTATTGCCGCTGTTTGCTTACAGCGTTTAAGACCACTTGTAAAAACAACATCGGGGTATGGGTAGCCGTAATCATTTTTCATTGCTTGGAGCTGCTCTATGCCCTCCTTGCAAAGCTCTTCATCGGTTTGGCCTATGTATCTGCCCTCAAGATTTCCCTGTGTAAGGGCGTGGCGAATTAAATAAACTGTATAAGTTTTCATTGCATTCTCCTGTAAAATGGTGTAATATATTATACAATCTGTATAATCAGCGTATAAAAAATATAACAAAACGGATGTGATTTTTTTGGCAACTTATTCAGAAAGAATAGTTGAATTAAGAGCAGAGCGTGGCCTTAGCCAAAAGGCTGCTGCCGTTGATTTAGGTGTTTCGCAAGCTCTTCTTTCCCACTACGAGAAGGGAATCAGGGAATTTAACCTGGATTTTCTTTGTAAAATTGCAGAGTACTATAATGTAACAACCGACTACATTTTAGGCAGAACAGACAGCCGAACAGGACTTGATTCAAAGGTGCTCGAGGATAAGGATGAGGACTCCATTTTTAACACCCGAACAATTTACCGTGCTGCAATTATGACCCACGAAAGAATGAACGCAGGCTCCTCACAAGCAGGTGATGCTGCCGATTTTTTGTATGCTATAGCACTTTACCGTACACTTTTTGCAGCTGCACAGCAGGGATATATTCCAAAAAGATGGTTTTCGCTGCCACAGCGCTTTGCCCAGCCACTTGCACTTTCTGCTACAGAAATCATTTTAAATGACTTCCCTGAAAAGACGGTTACTGCCAGAAGATACGGCGGCCCCGAACCAAAAAGCATCGAGGCCGTCATTAAAGGCGTAGAAGGTATTATAAGCAAAAATTTAGACAAAATCAAGATATCTGACTAATTATGCTTTTAATATCTCTTTATACATTTTGATATATTCGTTGGCAGACTTGCCCCAGCTGTTATCGCTTTCCATAGCGCGCTTAACAAGTATTGCCCAACCCTTTTTATCCTGGTAGCCCTCAACTGCTCTTCTTATTGAATGGAGCATATCGTGAGCATTGTAGGTAGAAAATACAAAGCCGTTGCCTTCACCATCACCACTATCGGTAACAGAATCACGAAGGCCACCTGTCTCACGTACAATAGGTATTGTGCCGTAACGCAGAGCTACCATTTGTGAAAGTCCGCAAGGCTCGCTCTTTGATGGCATAAGGAACATATCTGCACCTGCATATATTTTACGTGCAAGGTCAGGTATAAAGCCAAGGCAAAGGCCAACCTGCTCAGGATACCTTGCTGCAAGGCCTCGGAAGAATTCCTCATACTGATAATCACCGGAGCCTAAAACTACAAGCTGAATATCTGTTGTGGAAAGAAGCTCATCTAAAACCTCTTTGCAAAGGTCGAGACCCTTGTGCGAAACAAGGCGTGTAACCATACCCATAACAGGAGTATCACTTTTCTCCGGAAGCCCTAAAAGCTTCTGGAGTTCTCTTTTATTAACATATTTGCCTCTGATATTATCAGCTGTGTAATTTTTAAAAATATTCTTATCTGTTTCAGGGTCGTAGTTTATAACATCTATACCGTTAAGAATACCTCTAAGCTTATATGAGCGCTCCTTAAGTATAGTATCAAGCCCGTGTGAATACCAAGGGTCTAAAATCTCCCTTGCGTAGGATGGGCTAACTGTGCTTACTGCGTTTGCACACTCAATACCACCCTTCATAAGGTTAATTGCACCATCGTATTCAAGAAGGCTTCTGTGTGCATTGTCAATACCTACAACGTTATCAACAAGCTCCTCACCATATACGCCCTGGTACTGAATATTGTGAATTGTAAATACTGTTTTAATGTTTTCATATCCCGGTCTTTGAGCATAAATTGTGCTGTAGTAAACAGGTGTTAATGCTGTTTGCCAGTCGTTACAATGAATAATATCGGGCTTAAAATCAATGTGTGGAAGCATTTCAAGTATAGCTCTTGAGAAAAATGCAAAGCGCTCTGCATCATCATAAAAGCCGTACAAGGTATCTCTTTTGAAATAATACTGATTATCTAAAAGATAATATATTACTCCACCACTTCTTGCTTCAAAAATACCACAATATTGTCTGCGCCAAGCAACAGGCACACAAATATTTGTAACAAATTTCATTGTATCCTTAAGCTCTTGCTTAATACCGTCGTAAAGA
Organism: Acutalibacteraceae bacterium; assembly: GCA_045532505.1. Taxonomy (GTDB): domain Bacteria; phylum Bacillota; class Clostridia; order Oscillospirales; family Acutalibacteraceae; genus DTU089. Next base: position 39,552 of record JAZSGB010000070.1, read on the forward strand.
GGCATTACAACTCTGCAGCCTACAAGCCTTTTTCTTAATGCCTGTGGAAGAGAGCCTGCAACATCACCAAGACCACCACTTGCTATAAATGGTAATGCTTCACTTGCTGCATATAAAACCTTCATAAGAAATCTCCTTTTAATTACTAAATTAATTAACCCATAAAGCTTTCGAACATATATGACAGCTCACCGTAGAAATCCGATGAAAAGAAAATTATGAGTATTATTATTCCCAAAATTATAGGTAAGGCTATTTCGCAAATTGTTTTGAAAAGCATTGACCTTTTCATTGCGTTGAGCTGTTTTTCCAGCTTTTCAACTCGCGCTAAAAGCCGGGCTACATCAACCTGCTCACCGTTTACTGCCACAGTTGATTTTGGTTTTGCTTGAGCAGGTGCATTTACAGGGGTAGAGTATGGCTCTGCCTGTGGTGGTTCTGCCGATACGGGAGTTCCTCCGTTTTTTTCGTAAAGCTCTTCAAGAGCAGCCGAAATCTCGGCAGCACGCTCAGGAACATCCTTAGTTAATACTGCCTTAATCCAGTTAAGCTGTGCCTCACCTGCATTATTTGCATTTAATGTTTTTAACTGCCTTTGGCAAAATGAGCACACACTTACATCTAAAGCACCTATTTTGCCTTCAACAAAATCTAATGCATCTGTTTTACAACCACAAACAGGACATACTGCCATACCTGTCCCTCCTAAAAGTTCAAATTAAATGCTTAGATAACGATATCCTTACCAACAAATAACGGATAGCTCTTATCGCCCGAAAGCACCTTTTTAGGTGTAATCATTGTGTTTTTATCCATAATTACACAGTTAAGCTTTGCATCCTCACCTACAAAAGCATCCTGCATAAGTATGGAGTTTTCAACAACTGCACCCTTTGCAACCCTTGCGCCACGGAAAACGATACTGTTTTTAACTGTACCCTCAATTTGGCAACCGTCTGCAATAAGGGAATTCCGGCAGCATGAGGAAATGCCGTATACAACAGGCATATCATCACGCACCTTTGTATAAACAGGGCTTTCGTTGCTGAAAAGCGCCTTTCTTGATGCTTTTTCAAGAAGAGCCATATTTGCTGCAAAGTATGAGTTCATACTGTCAATTGTATAATTCCACTCTTTAATTTCGTAGCCGTAAATATTAAGAGTAGCAACGTTCTTCTGAATAATATCCTTCTCAAAGCTTGTGTAAGCATAGCTTTCAGCATCGCCGATAAGTCTTTCGAGAAGTGCTTTTCTTATAAGAATAATGTGAGCAATATAATTTACATCGGAGTTAGTTTTAACATCGATGCCTACGCTTGTGATTTTTGAATCTGCATCAACCTCAATTACAGCCTGGTTCTGAAGCTTTGGAAGCTGACCGTGGCAGTAGCCGATTGTAATATCTGCATTCTTTTGTGAATGAAAATCAAAAAGCTTTGATAAATCCATATTGCACACGAAGTTAGAATCCATAAGGAGCACATACTCCTGCTTTGAGTGAGAAATGAAATCCATAATTCTTGCCAAAGCATCTATTCTGTTTGAAGAATCTGCTGCTGTTGGTGTGAATGGCGGAAGCATTGTAAGACCATCAACCTTTCTTGAAAGGTCCCAAGGTCTGCCGCTGCCGATGTGGTCCATAAGTGAACGGAAGTTGCTGTTTGCAATAACGCCAACCTTTGTAATACCACAGTTAACCATATTTGAAAGTGGGAAATCTATAAGGCGATATCTGCCACCGAAGGGAACAGAGCCCATTGTGCGCCTTGCTGTAAGAGCCTCAAGGCAAGTATCGTATGAATTGGAATAAACTATTCCGAGAACATTTTTAGGCATCATACTGTTTCACCCTCCTTAACATCTTCTGAAATCATTGACTGTGCTTTTACCTTTGCATTTTTGCCTACTGTTACATTAGGGCCGACTACGCTTACGCCCCAATTTTCCAGATTTTCGCATTTTTCAGGGTTTTCACCTACAACTGCACCCTCTTCAATAACTGCATTTTCTGCAACCATTGCATACTGCACAACTGCGCCCTTTTTAACAACTGCGCCCGGCATAATAATTGAATAATCTACATATGCGCCCTCTTCAACAGTAACATCAGAGAAAAGCACAGAGTAATCTATTTTACCCTCAATTTCGCTACCTGCTGTTACAATAGAGTTCTCAACAACAGCGCTGTCTGCAATATACTGTGGTGCGCTGTTTGCGCCTCTGCCGTAAATTTTCCAGCTTGTGTCGCTAAGGTCAATGTTAACCTTTGGATTAAGAAGGTCAAGGTTAGCCTCCCAAAGGGAATCTATTGTACCAACATCCTTCCAATAACCGTCAAAGCCGTATGCGAAAAGTCTTTCGCCTGCCTCGTGCATTGCAGGGATAACATTTTTACCGAAGTCATTTGATGATGCAGGGTCGTTTTCATCATCAATAAGGTACTTGCGAAGCTTTTCCCAAGTAAACATATAAACACCCATAGATGCCTTGTTGCTCTTTGGATTTTTTGGTTTTTCCTCAAAGGCAGTAATTCTGCCGTCATCATCTACAAACATAAGGCCGAAACGGGAAGCCTCCTCCCACGGCACCTCAAGCATAGCAATTGTACAAGCAGCATCCTTATCCTTATGGAACTGAAGCATTTTTGCATAGTCCATTTTGTAGATATGGTCGCCTGAAAGAATTGCAACATATTCAGGGTTGTATCTGTCAATAAACTGAATATTCTGGTAAATAGCATTTGCTGTGCCCTTATACCACTCTGTACCCTCTATTTGCTGGTAAGGCGAAAGTATATGAACACCACCGTCTGCCCTGTCAAGGTCCCAAGGGCCACCGTTACCGATGTAGCCGTTAAGCTCGAGTGGCTGGTACTGGGTAAGAACACCTACGGTGTAAATACCTGAGTTTACACAGTTTGAAAGTGGAAAGTCAATAATTCTGTACTTGCCGCCGTATGGAACAGCAGGTTTAGCAATATTTTTTGTAAGCACACCAAGACGGGAGCCCTGGCCACCTGCAAGCAGCATTGCTATACATTCTGTTTTTTTTGCCATTTGTGTCACTATCCTTTACTATATTAATTTGAATTATTTTGCTTTTGCTTCTTTATTTTTGGGTTTAAGGTAAATAGTAGTCATAGGTGGAAGCTTCATTTCAATGTAGTGCTCGTAGCCGTGCATCGGGCCTTCCTTTACCGTGTACGTTTTCTTTACCCTTTCACCATTACCACCGAATTTTTTACTGTCGGTGTTAAATACTATTTCATAAGCGTCTGCTTCGGGAACACCGATTTTATACTGCTCCCTCATAACAGGGGTAAAGTTGCAGATTGCAACAACTCGCTCATTGTTTTCATCGTTTCTTACAAAAGCGATAACGGAATTATCCTTATCATCGCTGACTATCCAGTTAAAGCCCTCCCAGCTGTAGTCTATCTGCCACATCGGGGAATTAGCCTTATAGAACTTATTAAGCTCCCTTACATAGTCCTGCAATAAAACGTGCATTTCATAATCAAGCAGAATCCAGTCGAGGCCTTTTTTGTAGTCCCATTCAATAAACTGACCAAATTCTGTACCCATAAACAACAGCTTTTTACCGGGATGTGCATACATATATCCCAAGAAAGCTCTTACCCCTGCAAATTTTTCGTTGTAGTTGCCGGGTATTTTGTTTATAAGTGAGCATTTACCGTGTACTACCTCATCGTGGGATATAGGCAAAACAAAGTTTTCGGAAAATGCGTAGAAAAACGAGAAGGTGATTAAATCGTGATTGTATTTTTTGTGGATACCTTCAAGCGAGAAGTAACGAAGAATATCGTTCATCCAACCCATATTCCACTTAAAATTGTAGCCGAGTCCACCCATAAACGCAGGCTTTGATACCATAGGCCAGGCAGTGCTTTCCTCGGCAATCATCATAATATCGCCGTGCTCCTTGAAAACCGTTTCGTTAAGCATTTTCATAAATGCAATAGCCTCAAGGTTTTCGTTACCACCGTTTTCGTTAGCAATCCATTGGCCATCCTCCCTGTTGTAGTCAAGGTAGAGCATAGATGCTACAGCATCTACTCTAAGACCGTCTATATGGTATTCATCAAACCAGAAAAGAGCATTTGAAATAAGGAAGGACTGCACCTCATTCCTGCCGTAGTCAAACACCTTGGTTCCCCACTGCAGGTGCTCACCCTTTTTAGGGTCCTTATACTCGTAGCAGGCATCACCGTCAAAGTTTGCAAGGCCGTGAGCATCTTTAGGGAAGTGGGCTGGTACCCAGTCAACAATAATACCTATGTCTGCTTTGTGGCACTCATCTACAAAGTATTTAAAATCATCGGGTGTGCCGTAGCGAGAGGTTACTGCAAAATAGCCTGTAACCTGGTAACCCCAAGAGCCGTCAAACGGGTGCTCTGCAACAGGCAGCACCTCAATGTGGGTGTAACCCATTTGCTTAACATAGCTGACAAGCTCCTTTGCCATATCTCTGTAACTAAGGGTATTACCGTCCTCGTAAATTTTCCAAGAGCCTAAATGCACCTCGTATATATTTACGGGAGCTTTATAAATTGATTTTTCACGCCTTTTCTTAAGCCACGCACCATCTCGCCACTTATAGCTTCCCTCAAAAATTTTTGAGGCTGTGCTCGGCCTTGTTTCTGCATGTATTGCATACGGGTCTGCCTTGTAATACTTAAACCCGTCTGCACCGTGAATCAAGAATTTGTATGAATCAAAATTCTTTACTCCCTCAGCATAGCCTTCCCAAACGCCACCATCGCTCAGGCGATAAAGTGAACAGGCATTCTCATCCCATCCGTTAAAATCACCTATTACAAAAACGGCAGTTGCGTGTGGAGCCCACACACGAAAAACGTACTTTCCATCCTCCACCTTGTGGGCACCTAAAAACTCTTGCGCTTTAAAGTTACGCCCTTGGTGAAACACATACAAGGGGAAATCGCTGTAATTCTCCTTGCGAGGATTCTTTTTCACTTTTCCACCCCCAAAATATAATAACATATTATATCAAGTTAATAATATCAAAATATGGCTACCTTTTCAAGAGTTTTTGATATATTTTGTTCAAAGGTTAGTTAAATTTTACCATTAGCTTTTGTTACTATTGCACAACAAAAACGACAAAAATTACAAGAACATTAAGTTTGTTTTTGACATATATTTAAAATTTAATATTTTAACAAATCGTAAACTTTCAAAAAAACGGGTTATTTTTCTTTTTTGAAAAAAAGAATTAAGAAAATGTGGTAGTATATCTTGTGTTAAAATTAAACGTTTAACTATTTTTGAAGGGAGTGCAAAAATGGAGCTACGAGAGCTTGTTCAAGAGCTTATATTGATTTCGGTAATTCACAGGTACCATATAACAAAATCAGCATTATCCGTTGGTCTTTACTTCGGACAACCCAAAATGCTTGAATATATTTTAGAGCACGATGCCTGCTCACAAAAAGAAATTGCTAAAGCAATGCACATAACACCTGCAAGCGCAGCAGTATCTTTAAAAAGAATGGAAAAATCGGAGCTTATTACTCGCTCACCCGACAGTAAAGACCCGAGAAAAAACCACATTTCCATTACGAAAAAGGGAAAAAACGCTTTAACCGAATTCAGAAAGATTTGTGATACAACAGATGAAAATATGTTTAAGGGCTTTTCAGACGAAGAAAGAGAGGCACTCCACAAGCTTCTTTCTCGGCTTCACGAAAATCTTGATTCCCAATCACTTTCAAAAGAAGAGGTTTGCGACTTACTCAGCAACGCCACACCGAAAGGAGAAAATGATTAATGCTTAAACAAATTTTACCCTTTGCAAAAAAATACAGGGTGCCTGCAATACTTTCCCCTCTTTGCATTGTTTTTGAGGTGCTTATTGAGGTAACCATTCCCCTTCTTATGTCAGTTATTGTTGACTGTGGCATTTCGGGGCAGTCCCTTGCCGAAAAGGAAAGCTTTGTTGCAGATATTCTCATATCTATGGGCTTCGGCAACAAAACAGGTGTTGACCTTATAATTGCAACAGGTGGACTTATGCTTGGCCTTGCCTGTGTTTCTCTCTTATGTGGTGCAAGTGCTGCTTACTTTGCATCTAAAGCAGGTATGGGCTTTGGTGCAGAGCTCAGAGGTGGTATTTTTGCCAAGGTGCAAAGCTACGCCTTCTCTAATGTTGATAAATTTTCAACAGGCTCAATTATTACCAGAATGACTACCGATATCGGTATGATACAAATGGGCTTTATGATGGCTTTGCGTATGCTCATACGCTCCCCTCTTATGTTTGCAATGGCAATTTCTATGGCATTTACCATCAACAAAAAGCTTTCCCTTGTTTTCCTTTGTATAGCGCCTATTATGTTTGCACTTATACTTGGTATAGGTGCAGCTGCACACAAGCGCTTTACAAAAATGTTTAAAAAATACGACCGGTTCAATAATTTTATTCAGGAAAACCTTATTGCAGCAAGAGTGGTAAAGGCCTTTGTAAGAGCAAAGCACGAAAAGGATAAATTCAAAGCCACAAACGATGAGCTTCGTGATGCATCAATTTTTGCAGAAAAGCTTATTATTCTTAACGGCCCTATAATGAGCATTTCCATTTACAGCTGTATTCTTCTTGTTATATGGATCGGCTCACAGCTTATACTTAACGGCAATATGCTTTTAGGCGACCTTATGAGCTTTATAACATACATTCAGCAAATATTTATGTCGCTTATGATTGTTTCTATGATATTTGTAATGTCTGTTATGGCAAAGGCATCAATAACCCGTATAAACGAGCTGCTTTCCGAAAAGCCGGGTATTGATGACGAGGGCTGCGACCGGGCTGCAGTTGTGGAAAACGGCAGCATAGAGTTCAGAGATGTTTCCTTTAAATACAGCAAGGATGCCGAAAACGATGTACTCAAAAGCATTAATCTTACTATTGAGTCAGGGCAAACAATCGGCATTCTTGGTGGCACAGGCTCTGCTAAAACCTCACTTGTGCATTTAATTCCACGCTTGTACGATGTTACCGAGGGCCAGGTGCTTGTAGGTGGCAGAGATGTAAGAGAATACCCTTTGCACACTTTAAGAAACAGCGTTTCTATGGTGCTTCAAACAAATCTTCTTTTCTCGGGTACTATAGAAGAAAACCTGCGCTGGGGTGACGAAGCAGCCACAATGGATGAAATAAGAGCTGCTGCCCGACTTGCACAGGCTGATGATTTTGTTATGAGCTTCCCCGATGGCTACCAAACAGATCTAGGTCAGGGTGGTGTGAATGTTTCGGGTGGACAAAAGCAAAGGCTTTGTATAGCCCGTGCAATACTAAAAAAGCCTAAGGTGCTTATACTTGATGACTCAACAAGCGCAGTAGATACTGCAACAGACGGTAAAATTCGTGAAGGAATGAAGAGCCTGTTGCCTGATACAACAAAAATTATAATCGCACAACGTATAAATTCTATTCAGCACGCAGATAAAATAGTAGTGCTTGATGACGGCAGAATAGATGATATCGGCACACACGAGGAATTGCTGCAGCGCAACGAAATATACCGTGAGGTTTATATTTCACAGCAGGAAAGCAAAATGGAACAATAAGAAAGGAGAGTTGTTATGGCACAAAAGAATCAACCTAAGGCCGGTGGTCCGGGTAACAAAATGAATTTCGGCAAACCAAAAAACACAGGTAAAACTGTAAAAAGACTTCTCTCCTATGTAGCAAAAAGCAAGGGCTTACTTGCTTTAGTTGTTCTTATGGTAATTATTTCTGCAGGCGCAAACGTTGCAGGAACATATTTGCTTGCACCTATTGTGGATGAAATAGGAAATCTTCTTTCAACAGGCTCAAGGGATATGAGTAAGCTTATAGGCTACCTTGCAGTTTTAGCAACAATTTACCTTTTAGGTGTTGCTGCACAGTACAGCCAATCAAGAATTATGCTTAACGTTTCACAAAAAACATTAAACATATTAAGAAAAGACCTGTTTGACCACTTACAGGAATTACCTATTAAGTATTTTGATACACATAACCACGGCGAGCTTATGAGCCGTTTTACAAACGATGTTGACACCGTACGTGAAGCAATAAGCCAGGGTCTTATACAAACAATATCCTCACTTATTACAGTAGTAGGTATTTTTGTAATGATGCTTTACATCAGCCCTGCGTTGACCTGTTTAATTATCGGTATGCTTGTTATTATGCTTATGATTATAAAATTCATAGGCAAGCGTAGCTCAAACTACTTCCGTAAACAGCAAATTGCAGTAGGCAAGCTTAACGGATATATAGAAGAGCTTATTGAAGGCCTTAAGGTAGTAAAGGTTTTCTGCCGTGAGGAAAAAACAAAAGAAGAGTTTGGCGAGATTAACGAGGAGTTCAGAAAGGCTGCTACAAATGCTCACACCTTTGCAAGTGTGCTTATGCCTATTATGGGCAACATCTCTTATTTTAACTTTGCCTTAACCTCTGCAGCAGGTGCATTTATTATTTTAACACTTGCAGAGCCAAGTGGCGCCTTAGCTATTTTTACAGGTGGTGTAAAGGGTATACTTACCATAGGCTCTCTTGCATCCTTCCTTCAGTATACCCGCCAGTTCTCAAACCCCATTTCACAGGTTTCACAGCAAATGAACAATATTCTTATGGCACTTGCAGGTGCAGAAAGAATTTTTGACATTATAGACACAGAGCCTGAGGAGGACGACGGCTATGTAACCCTTGTAAATGCTGTAGTTGATGAAAACGGCAATATCACAGAAGCACAGGAAAGAACAGGGGTTTGGGCTTGGAAGCATCCTCACTCTGCAGACGGTAGCATCACCTACACCCTTCTTAAGGGCGATGTGCGATTCCACAATGTTACCTTCTCATACGATGGCAAAAAGACTGTGCTTAAAAATATTTCGCTTTATGCAAAGCCGGGTCAAAAGATTGCTTTTGTTGGCTCTACAGGTGCAGGTAAAACAACTATTACTAACCTTATTAACAGGTTCTACGATATTCAGGAGGGTAAAATCACCTACGACGGCATTAACATTAAGAAAATTAAAAAAGACGATTTACGCCGTTCGCTTGCTATGGTTTTACAGGATACACACCTGTTTACAGGCACAGTAGAGGATAACATTCGCTACGGCAGACTTGATGCAACCCATGATGAAATTGTAGAAGCCGCAAAAATTGCGAACGCACACAGCTTTATTACAAGGCTGCCTGAGGGCTACAACACAATGCTTACAGGCGATGGCTCCAACCTTTCACAGGGGCAGCGTCAGCTTTTATCTATCGCACGTGCTGCAGTCGCAAATCCACCCGTGCTTATACTCGATGAAGCTACAAGCTCCATTGATACCCGTACAGAAAGGCTTATTGAAAAGGGTACCGATAAGCTTATGGAAGGCAGAACGGTTTTTGTTATTGCCCACAGACTTTCCACAGTACGAAACTCAAATGCCATTATGGTGCTTGAAAACGGCGAAATTATAGAAAAGGGCGACCACGAATCACTGCTTGAGCAGGGTGGCAAATACTTTAAGCTCTACACAGGACAGTTTGAGCTTTCATAATTAACCAACAACAAATAAAAGCGCGACCGTTTGCATATATGTAAATGGTCGTGCTTTTTTGTAAAGGTTACAAAAGTTAAGATTTTGTAACAAATATTGAATATTTTTTTATTTTATATATAATAGTGAGTAAACCTATGTAAAAATTTTATAATTGCGTGGTTAATAATATGGAACGATTTTTAAAAACAGAAAAGGCGCTACAGCGCCTTGAAAATATCAGAGCTTTTCTGCTTACAGAAAAGTGGATGGCAATACTTTTTGTTATTGCAGGCTTTTTTGCCTGTTCACACTCCTTTTATCCAAGAAGCACCTTCGATATTTGGGGTACGGTTGTTTTAGCTTACATAACAGGCTTTTGTTTTCTTGTATCGGGAGATATTTTTGCTATGCTTATTCCTTCCCTGTTTACATACTGCATAGCTATTCGGTGCTACAATTCTCTTTCGGAATTTACGTCTATTATATGGGTATTTATTCCCCTTGTTGCTATATTCCTGTTTAACATAGTGGCATATTCAAAAAAGCCTTCAATAAAGGGCTCTCAATTTTGGCCTATGCTGTTCGTTTCCTTTGCCGTTACAATAGGTGGCGTAGGCGTTATATCTGCAAAGGATTATTTTGCAGGTGCATCCATTTACAATATGCTCGGCATCGGCTTTGGTATGCTTTTAATTTACTGCTACTTTTTCTCAAAAATAGATGTAAACGATAAGTATTCTCTTATCGAAAAGCTTTCCGAAATGATGGTGGTTATTGGCCTTTTCATATCCTTTATGGTATTTGCCCACTACGTTATAAATGTAAACACCGTTATTGATAAGGGTGGCATTTTTTACATACGCTGGCGCAACAATGCCTCTACAATACTTATGATGGCAACACCTTTTGCTTTCTTCTTAGGCAACAAAAAGCCATATGCAGCAGTACTGGCATTTGTTTTTTATATCGCAATGCTGTTAACAGGCTCACGTGGTGGTATGCTTTTCGGCTCTATAGAAATAGTTATGTGCCTTGTAATGTTTATACTTTACGACAAGCGCCGCAGACTTGCATATGTGCTTATATGTGCTTGTTTTGTGTTTATAGCACTTATATTCTTACCCGAAATAACCTCGTTTTTAAACTTTACAATACAAAGACTTTTCAAGGTGCTTAACCAATTCCTTCTCGGTGGACCCGATACGGAAACCCGTGTGCGCCACTACGCAAGAGGTGTACAGGATTATTTTAATAACCCCATTTTCGGCACAGGCCTGGGAAACCTTACAAACAGAGATATTTTTAAGAGCAAGCCGGGCTCCCTTTGCTGGTACCACTGCTCCCCTATTCAGGTAGCAGGCAGCTTTGGTACTGTAGGTATTATTGCTTTCACTTACCAGTTTATTAAAAGAAATTTGCTTATATGGAAAAGAGCTACGCTCTTTAATATGACTATTTTCCTTTCCTACATAAGCCTTGAGCTTATGTCCCTTGTAAACCCCGGTGTATTTTGCCCCATGCCTTATTTACTGCTTGTAATTGTTTACCTTGTTGTTGTGGAAAAAACAAACGGCAGTAATGAGCCACAGGTTAAAATACCTATTCTGAAAAAATTCAGAGAAAAACGAAGAGCAAGGAAACAATTAAAACAAAACAATGCATAAAAAACACCATCGGTTTTTACCGATGGTGTTTTTTATTAAAGCTTTTCAATAAGTATATCAGCAATTCTCTTACAAGCAAAACCATCACCGTATGGGTTTGAAGCCTTGCTCATTTTTTCATACTCAGCCTTATCTGTAAGAAGCTTTGTAAACTCTGTGTAAATTGTTTCTTCCTCTGTACCAACAAGCTTTAAGGTGCCTGCCTTAATACCCTCAGGGCGCTCTGTTGTATCACGCATAACAAGTACGGGCTTACCGAGAGACGGCGCCTCCTCCTGGATGCCACCTGAGTCTGTAAGAATAAGGTAGCTCTTATTAAGGAAGTTGTGGAAATCAAGCACCTCAAGAGGCTCTATAATATGTATTCTTTCATCATCGCCTAAAATTGCATTTGCAGTTTCACGCACAGCAGGATTCATATGTATAGGATAAATAGCCTTAACATCAGGGTTTTCATCCATAACCCTGCGAATAGCTCTAAACATATTTTTCATCGGCTCACCAAGGTTTTCTCTACGGTGGGCTGTTATCATAATAAGTCGGCTACCCTCTGCCCACTCTAATTCAGAGTGAGTATAGTCCTCTTTAACAGTTGTTTTAAGAGCATCAATAGCAGTATTACCTGTAATATAAATAGTATCGGCACTTTTGCCCTCTCTTAAAAGGTTATCTCTTGAAAGCTCTGTGGGGGCAAAGTTAAATTGGCTGACAATGCCTACAGCCTGCCTGTTAAACTCCTCCGGGTACGGGGAGTAAATATTGTATGTGCGAAGACCTGCCTCCACATGGCCAACAGGAATTTGTAAATAGAAGCATGCAAGAGCTGTAACAAATGTTGTTGAGGTATCGCCATGTACAAGTACAACGTTTGGCTTTTCCTTTTCAAGCACCTCTTTTATTGAGTTGAGGATGTTTGTTGTAACATCAAAAAGTGTTTGACGCTCTTTCATAATAGAAAGATCGTAATCAGGCTTTACAGCGAAAGCCTCAAGCACCTGGTCAAGCATCTGACGGTGCTGACCTGTAACGCAAACTATTGTTTCAAGCTCTTTTCGGCTTTTCAATTCGTTTACTAACGGACACATTTTTATTGCTTCCGGTCTTGTACCAAAAACAAGCATAACCTTTTTCATAAATAAAATATCTCCAAATAATTAAAGTCTGTAAATTCCGGGAAGGTCAATAACCTTTCTTGTATCAAGAACGATTTTGCCCTTAAGCTTTTCTACATTGTTTTTAATCTCGTCGTGGCCAACAAGAACAACCACAAGTTCTGAATCCTCAAGAAATTTATCGAAATCGTGATACTGATTATCAACAATATCCTTTGTAATATATGGGTCGTAAACCTTAAGCTGAGGAGCAAGGTGCTTGTCCTGACATTCAAGAAGCTGAAGTGTTGGTGATTCTCTGTAGTCATCAACATTTTCTTTGTAAGTAAGGCCGTAAAGACCTACCTTTGAGAAATCTGTAATATTATTTTCCTTCATAATATTATAGATTCTTTCAAGAACAAACTCAGGCATAGAATCGTTGATTTTCATTGATTCCCAAATAACCTTTGTAAGCGACGGATAATCGCCAACAAGGAACCAAGGGTCAACTGAAATACAGTGGCCACCAACGCCCGGACCCGGCTGAAGAATATTTACACGAGGATGCATATTGCAGATTCTGATAATCTCATAAACATCCATATCATCATGACGGCAGATTTTTGCAAGCTCGTTTGCAAATGCAATATTAACTGCACGGTATGTGTTTTCAATAACCTTTGTCATTTCTGCAGTTTTGATATCTGTAACTACAATATCGCCAAGGCAGAAGGATGCATAAACCTCTTTAATCTTTTCGCCTATTGCAGGGTCATCTGCACCGATTGTACGAGAATTGTGAAGAAGCTCATAAACCATATTACCGGGGATAATTCTTTCCGGTGCGTGAACAAGGTTAATATCTTCACCAATAACAAAACCGTTCTCTTCAATAATAGGTCTTACAAACTTATCTATAGTACCCGGGGAAACTGTAGATTCAATAACAACTGTTGCACCCTTAGGACAAACTCGCATAACCTCTTTAACTGCTGCGTTTACGTAGCAAGCATCAATCTTTTTTGAGAAGCTGTCGTACGGTGTAGGAACAGAAACGATATAAACATCTGTTTTCTGATACTCTGTTGTAAACTTAATGCCTGCCTTAACTGCGTCGTTGAAAAGCTCATCAAGACCCTTTTCTTCAAAGGTTGTTTTGCCGGCATTAAGTGTTGCCACAAGCTCCGGATTATAGTCGGTACCTACAACCTCTACACCGTGTGAAGCAAGCATAAGTGCTGTAGGAAGACCTATGTAGCCAAGACCAATAACGTTAATCATAATATTTTTCTCCTTTAGTTTATATTCAATCTGCTTTATTTAAGAATACCCATTGTTTCTTCAAGTTTTTGAATTCTATAATTGCAAAAATAATCATCCATATAAAACCTAACAGTATGGACTCAATAATTTCTCCAACAAATGCCTCTAACAGAACAACAGATTTTATTACATAGAACACAACTGCTAATACTGCATTTTTAATCAACGATATACCAAGAAGCTTCCAATCAAATATTCTTGAAAATTTAACCTCGATAACACGAGATGTCCACAACAATTGAACTACATTTATAACAAGCTGTGCAACAAGTGAGGCTATTGCCGGACCCACAAAGCCAAACATTTTGTAAAATACAATATTCATACAAAGGTTTAATACTAAAGATATTACTGAGCTATAAAGAATTTTCTTTGTATGTCCGGATGCATTTAGCACCATACCAAAATACGTGCACCTTAACGGCAAAACAAGACTATACACTCTGAATACAGAAACACCACTAAGGTATTTTTCTGAATATAGAATTGTCATAACCTCAGGGGCAAAAACAAAAAGTGCAAATGCCAAAAATGTAATAATCGCAAACGAAATGTTTGTAGCCTTACTCCAAAGCTTGACAGCATCTTCATTTTGCTTGTTTTTAAGAAGCTTTACCATTCGTGGCAACAAAACTGCAGTTATAGAGCTTGCAATTATTGTAACCGGCATTTCCTTAGAAGCATTTGTGAATATAGCAAGGCTCTCTGTGTCCATAAGGCCACCTATAACAACCTTTGCCAATTCAATGTTCAAAGTACCAAGCATAGTTGCAATACCCATAGGTACAGAAAACTTAAAAATCCTTTTAGTAAGCTCTATATCTATTGCCACACATAAACGACCTGCGCTTTGTTTTGCAAAAACATATACAAGCACCGAAAAAACAGCTTCCACAACAAGGTAAAGCACCATATACGTTGTAAATGTCCATTCAAAAACCTGAACAATTAATATTATTGATAATAAGAATATACTATTCAGTACACGATACGCCATTATCAGGTTTGTTCTTTTATAAACAACCAAGACATTTTCCACACTGGACATAATAATCTTTGTCCAAGGGAAAACAGCTAAAAAGAACAGGAAATTATTTAAAAGAGGGTTTTCAAAATAACTCACCAAAAATGGCACTAAAACTACAAGCACACAGCCAACCACGGCACTTAAAATTGTGCTCATTGTGTAATAGACATTTAAAAAATGACCTTTTTCCTTATCTCCCTCAGCACCTGCAAGAAAATAATTTAAGCTGTTGGGAAGCCCCATCATAATCACGGTTGTAGCCAGATTTACAGCCATAAGAAGCTGCGAATACGTGCCATATTCCTCTACTGTTCTGAAACGGGAGAGCAACATAGCAGAAATCATCTGAATAACAAGCACCATCATTTTGGAGATGGTTAACTTAAGTGCATCATTCCCAACAGAAGCTTTTTTACTCATTCGATTATTAACGCCTCTATTCTTTCAATAATATTCTCGTAATTATATCTATCCAACACATCTTTTTGTGGCTCAAAATTGATTATTCCTGTTTCCACCCACGAATTGTATAGATTTTCTAAGTACTTTTTAAGGGCGACACTATCTTGAGAATGAGTTGCCTCTTCATATGCAAAACCAAAATTGCCTTCACGTATGACGCGCGTTATTTCGCCACCTGCCAAATCACCACAGGTAAGAGAAATTATGGGTTTTCCTATAAGCATATACTCGAGCACTTTGCCCGGAAAAACACCATACTCGTTTTTATCATTCCAGGTTGCAAGCAGCAAAAAGTGAGACCTCATCTGCAATTCAAGGCAAGCCTCACGATTGAGCACCCCGTGATCAACAACAATATCATCCAAACCAAACTTTGCTGCTTGAGCAGTTGCAACGCTACTCTCCACACCGGCATAGTTAAACACTATTTTTTCTTTTTCAATTTTATTTTCATCAATTAATTCTTTTAATGCAAGAAATATTGGAGAAAGATCTCTTCTTCCTAAATAAAGAACCCCCACATAGGTTAGATTTAATTTATCTGTATCAGAATCCGTCAAAAGAACCGGCTTATCGCCTAAATCGTAACCGTTTGGAATCATATATGTTTTTTCCCTATGGTTATTCCCACAGATTCTTTCTACGTAACCATTGGATACAGCAATTATCTTGTCTGCCAGGCGGCATGCTTTGGCTTGAATCCTTGTATAAAGTCCTCTGAACTCTTTAACAAGAACATCTGTTACAACAGGATCTCTAAACTCACATATCCATTTAGCTGAACTCATTTTCTTTTTAGCGTAAATGCCACACAAAAGAGTAGATAACGGACCATACGACGTATAAATCACATCATAATCCCGACCGATTTTACCGGCTTTACACGCTTTTTTAAAACCACTTAAAAAAGCTAAAAAGTCAAAATGTAAAAATGTCTGCGAAAGAATACTTCTTATTCTTCTTTTGAAACTCCTCTTAGCAGGAACAGTTGTGGTTTTTGGTGAGCCACTTATTAACGGTGTGGTTGCACCGGTGCGCATCAGCCTTTTAGGTATGTCCGCAAGTAGCTTAAAAAATCCTCTTTTTTTTATTTTATAAACATTATTAAGTCCGTCGGGAACCTTCAATCCATCCATTTTCAATGTTGCATCTTCGGCAGTAACAACATCAACAATGTACCCTTTTTTTGAAAGACCATCCACAACCTTGGTTGGCCTTACTGCACCTATTATGTTCATAGGTGCAAATAAATACGAGATGTACAAAATTTTCATACTTACCAAATACCTTTAGCTTTTGAATTATTCACCGATTTTCTATATTTTTGCTTTTTGAAAATCATTGTATTTCATACTTACCAACATAGCAAGTATAAATATACAGTCATTAGCGTTAATAGAAAGGCTCATACTGGAAATCATAAAGGCAAATATTGCCAACATTAAATATGTGTGCCTTTTGTTTATTATAATATCCTTTATTAAATTCTTCCAACAAATTGCAAATGCAATAGAGCCTATAACACCGTATTGAATTAAAAAGTCAATGTATGCATTATGAGGAACCTTACCCCCACTCAAGGCACAGAAATTATGAAGGAAGATATAGTTTTGTTGTCCGCAGCCCCATATAATTACATCTATTCGTTTTCCCAAAGCTTTCATATACTCGCTCCAGATATAGTCTCTACCTGAAAAAAGGTCTGTGTTATAGAAATCTCGGGCGGCAAAAACATCCAAAACAAAAATTTTGTAGAATGCAACAGTACAAATAACGCCAACCACAATAACCGGTACAGCCGTTAACAGTGCAGTTACCAAGCCTTTTCTTTTTCTTATTCGTACAAGGAACATTATAAACGCAATTGCTACTATGATAAGTAACGTTAAAATATAGCTTTTCGAGTATGACCTATAACCTGAGTATGCAAGAAAAAGAATACATGCCACGTCTATTATTTTACCAAATCTTGTTTTAATAATAGGTAAAAGTGCAACCCCTAAACAAATTGAAATTAAAACATACTGTGAGAACTCGTTAGGGTCCATGTTAAGTGCAGCATACCTGTTATTATATTCAAGAACCTCAATCTTTTGGGCATTCATAGTTAAAGTGATGTTAGGGAAAATATCAGCTATAAGAATGTCTAAAATCGTTCCTGAAATAAAGAAAATTGAAGAAACCTTTATTTGACGATTGGTTTCTGAGTGGTTCATAAAATACGCCGAACCACACATAACACAAAAAACATTAAGTAACAAGGAAATAGTTGAAACAATACCGGCTCCGTATAACAATACACTTATTACCTGCAGCACAACAAAGAAGGCAAAAGCAATCGTATTATGTTCATACAAATGAATTTTTTTGTTAATAAACAGTTTGATTACAAAAACCAAAAACAAAATCGGCAATACAGAAATACTATTTGCCGATATTTTAAAAATACTGACCAACGGCATACAAAATGCCATAATGTAAAAAATGAAATCTATTTTTTGAACTACAGCACCTACAAAAATAACTAAAGCAAAAACAATCATAGTGTCGTAAAAAAACGCGTTCAACAGCGCCATTACAACTAACCATAAATAAAGAAAAATTTCTCTTTTATTTTGTCTGATACAACTTTTCATAACCCTCTACCATCTGTTTAACATCAAATTTTTGTGATAATATCTTTGATTGCTTAGCGTAACTACGACGTTTTTGTTCATCAGCAATCAAAGCTTCTAACGCATTTATATACGCAGTTTTATCTCCTAAAGGAACCAGAATTCCGTTTTCTCCATTATTTACTATTTCTCTTATACCACCTACATCGGTTGAAATAATGGGTAAGCCTGCAGCCATCGCTTCAAGAATAGATAACGGTAACCCTTCATAAACAGAAGAAGCAACGTAAATATCAGCAGCTGCCAAGTAATTTTCAACATCTCTTACAAGTCCTGCTAACCGAACCTTTTCTTGCAATCCTTTTTCCTTTATCTGAGTTTCAAGCTCTTTTCTCGATTCTCCTTCGCCTAAAATTGTTAAATAAACATTTTCGTTTTTTTCACATATTTCGGCAAAGCAATCTATCATAAAACCAAAATTCTTAACCGGATATAAAGTGCCCACGGATACGAGATTAAGCTTATCGTCCTTTTCAAGCATCAAATTGTAACGAGAACATTTAACACCGTTGTAAACAACAGGCACTCTCTGTTCGCCGATGTGATATTCATCAACGACACTTTTTGCAATTATTTTACTTATTCCAACCGGTACAACGCCAAAGACCTTGTATGCAAAAACTCTAATAAGTCTTTGCAAACCCCTACCCTCTTTTTGGGCATTTGTATGAACCGTGTGGAGCTTAACCTGTCGCCTTTTATATGATGGAATCAGGTACAGCATAGTATCAAGATTAGAATGTATTACATCAGGCTT
Organism: Acutalibacteraceae bacterium; assembly: GCA_045532505.1. Classification (GTDB taxonomy): domain Bacteria; phylum Bacillota; class Clostridia; order Oscillospirales; family Acutalibacteraceae; genus DTU089. The sequence goes on from JAZSGB010000070.1 coordinate 58,120, forward strand.
GTATTCTTTTATAAATTTTTTAACCTGCTTAAAAAAATTAAAGTCAAGACCAACCTTCTTATCTAAATAAGTAACATCTATTTTGCTCTCTTGCACATCTTTTTCTAAAATAGTGCCCTTCTGCTTATAAAAAACAAGAAGCTTGACCTCAAATTTTGTTCTGTCTATATTTTTGGCAAGGTCCACAACAAACTTTTCTCCACCACCTTGTGCAAGTGTGGGGACCACCAATAACACTTTTTTCATTCGTTTCCTCCAAGACTTGTGTATATACTCAAAATCTGCTTCAGAACACTATCTCTTAGATAGCACTCTTTAACCTTATGAATATTATTTTTGCTCATCTCTGCTCTAAGGTTTTTGTCCTCAATAGCCTTAACTGCTTCAACAAGACGAGCTGCATCGGGAGAATCAATTATTATTCCACCCGTATCTCCAATCATATCGGGAATTGCTCCTACGCCTGTTGCAACTATCGGTAAACCACAGCTCATAGCCTCAAGCACAGTTAAAGGGAAACCCTCGGTATAGCTTGGAAAAAGCAAAACATCTGCTTTTTTTAAATACTCTATAACCTCTTCATGGCTCTTTCTGCCAACAGGCTTAACATTTGGTTTGTTAGAAAATTCAATATTCCCATCATTGGGACCTATTAAAAGAATTTCTACATTTTCTAACTCTTTTGCTGCCTCTAAAAGCTCATATATACCTTTTTGTTTTGTTAATCGTCCTACGAAAACAGCTGTTTTTATTTCATCTGATATTATCTTATTGTCCTCATATACCCGGGGTATAAAATTTGGCACATATGCACATTTGCTTGTGTACCTTTGCGCAACCTTTAAAGAAGGTGTGTTAAGGGCTATAACAAACGATGCTATTTTGCAAATCATTTTAAAAAAGGTTTCTGAGATTTTATTGTTTATAACATAATCCAAATTACAGTGGCAGTGGTAAACAGTATCCACACCTATTCCCATTAACACAAAAAAATCCCTTATCAAACCAACCATACTGCAGGAGGCAGAATAGTGCAGAACATCAAAGCCGCCTGTTTTTACTGCCTTTTTAATAGCTTTCCTGCATTTTATTGCACGAAGAAGCTCGTCAATTAAAAAGCGTTTGCTTACCTCTTTTGCTCTTTTGCCTGTAATAGCAGTATTTATTACGTGATAATCTATATTGTTGTTATCAAAATATTCAATTATATCCTTCGTCCACGAAGCTATACCACCTACAGGTGGTGGCAAAGGTGATGCTACAAGAATCTTCATATTTCCAAACCTTATTTCCCTATCGCTTCTTTATGTTTATTAAGCGTTTCTTCATCAAATCTCATTTTCAATTTTTTTGCGGGAACGCCACCATATATGCTATATGGCTCAATATCCTTTGTTACAACTGAACCTGCAGCAACAACGGCTCCCTCGCCTATTGTAACGCCTTTAAGTATAGTAGCATTGGCGCCAATCCAATTATCGCCTTCAAAAACAATATCCTGATCATCATCAGGGTCTTTTTCTTTATCGGTAATTTCATCCATATACTTGCCAACCACATCTATTTTGTGGTTTCCGGTTATTACGGTAACACCGGGGCCCACCATAACATGGTCGCCAACAATTATTTTGGCTCTTGAAGACATCAAGGTAGTACCTTTCCCTAAAAAAACATTATTTCCTATGTAGATGTTTTTTTCTCCGGATAAACTAAGATTTTTACCAAAATTAACATTTTTCCCACAGGAGCCTAATGATGCTTTCTTAACCGGAACAATTACATATTTATTAAACACCTTTTGAATGATTTGGCACAGCTTATATATGATTTTCATTTTGTCCTCCCGGCAACTTATATGGTGTTCACACAATATCTTTATAAACTCTCTCCACCGAATAATTTTCGGCAAGATATTTCTTTTCTTTTTCTGTCATCTCAGTAAAATCAGCGTTTAGAGCTTTTTCTACACAAGCAGAAAAACCGTCTACAGAGTTGCTTTCGCACCACCAACCAAAGCCACCATCAGTAACGACCTTGCCTATATCCGTATTAGGGTCTGTGCAAGCGAGCACGGGAAGCCCTGCCTGCATATACGCAAGAAGCCTTGACGGAAAATTTGGTATTGTGAAACGGTGGTCAAGGAATATAAGGCCAACATCACAGCAAGCAACCATTGCATCGTACTCATCCTTAGGAAGACTTTCCATAAGGAGTACATTTTCAGGCTTTTCTTCATTAACAAATTGTTCAATCAGCTTATAATGAGTGCCTGAACCTACTATAAGGAAAAATGCTTCTGCATTATCCTTCTGTGCTCTTAAGCAATCCACAACAAAAGGAATACCCTGTGGTTTTCCTAAGCTACCACCGTATACGAAAACCTTTTTGTTTAACGGTATGTTATATTTTTTTCTCAGCTCTTCTCTTTTTTCTTGAGAAATGCTCATATCCATAACCTCTACACAGTTAGGGCTGACCTCAACCCTATCCTCTGCAATTTCGGGATTATGCTTTAAAACGAAATCAACGTTTGCCTGAGACATACAGCCTATTTTATCGGAAAGCGCATAGAGCATTTTTTCTTTTCTTCTGAAATACTTGTAGATTATACTTTTCCAGCCACTCTTGGACATCATACCCATATCCACAGCATTCTGAGGGAAAATATCCTTAAGTAAAAGATAGCTCTTTGCGTTATCTCTCTTCTTAATGTACTTGACAACAGATGCAAATGTAATTGGTGGAGTTGAGTACATAACCATATCAAATTTCACATTTGAAAAATACTTTTTAATAGCTGATTTGTACTGACTCTCAATAAGAACTGTAGAAATGCCTTTTTCGATAATGTTTGTTTTGGTTATATTCCCAACACGGACTTTAAGAAGCTTTGCACCATCTTCCTCTATAAGCTCTGTGGGAAGGCCTGTTCTTCTCTCTCTGCGACTCACAACGTAAACGTTATGCCCCTGATTCTTAAACTCTCTTAAAAGGTCAGGGTAAATAGCGTGCTGATTTATACTGTCAAAACGCCCTATTGATAAAAACAATACGTTCATTTTTAAACCCTTCTTAGAGTGGGTTAAGCGTATCCGAAACAGATTTTGGGATAGTATTTTCCACTCATATTTTGTTAAAATACTCGTAAATCCGTCAGGATTTACTGCGTTTTTGCCTCATCTGAGTGGAAAATACTTTATCACAAAATTTTTCAACCTTAAATGTAAGAGGTTTCGTGGAATTTTGGTCGTATTTGACTGCAGATAGGCTGGCGCCTTTCAAAGGCAAATCGGGCAAAAGTACCGAAAGCCCTTCATTTAAGGCTGTTTCGGATATACTTAAACCACTCTAACCATTACTTCATTATATTTCATCATATAAACGCCGTCTTCATATTGACCTATATGGCTTTCATTTTCTTTTCCCTCAAGGTTATTGACAATAAGTGCCATATGGTTGCAGCCACATTCGTATGCGTGTGGATAGCCTCCACCAAAACGAGGGTTAACCTCGGAAATGTAATATTCTCCGTTGATATCAAATATATCAATATCAATCTGTCCACGATATCCGGCCTTGTTTACAAATTCCTCGATTAAAGCGAACAATTTTTCATCCTTAAATGAAACAGATTTATCGGTTTCGCCTGCTCTCATAACAATTTTCTTTTTAGTAAATATTGATACAACCTCTCCTGAAAGCATATCTATATATACATCGGCTCCTATTTCCTGTCCGTTTAAGAACTCCTGTATCATAAGATTATCGGAATTTTTAAACAACAGCTCAAGGGTTTCAATATTATTAACCTTGCTTATGGCTATTGATGCGCTTCCCCTTACAGGCTTAACAAACACGGGGAATGATGCTGTGCCGTTTTCCAAATCTTTTTTAAATAAATCTATATCAACATAGCTTTTCGCAGTTTTAAAACCGTTTGCAGTAAGCCAGTTGAACATTTGCATTTTATCAAGGCTCATTTCACAAAGCGAAAAGTCAGAGCCTACAATTGTTACCCCTAAAGCCTCAAATTTTTCTTTATTCTCGGCAAGCAGGCTAAGCTCCGGGTCAATAAGGCTTAAAACGCCTGTAATTGCCTCTTTTTTGCATATGTCAAGAATTATGTCTATATAGCCCGGCTCTGTTATTCTCGGAACCTGATAAAAAGCATCTGCCTCATATACTGCAGGAGCAATATTTATAAGGTCTGTTGCCACTACCTTTCCTTTGCCCGACAATTCCTTTTTAAAATACTGTACAATTTTATTTCTTGTACCTGCGCTGAGAATTAAAATATTCATTTCGCTCATTCCTTACCGTTCCATTCAAAAATTTCTTTTTTATTCTTGTGTAAATCTGTTCAAATCATCAAAAAAGAGTGGTGTTCCTCCCGTGTGAATAAACAGTATGTTTTTATTTTGTATATCATTCTTTTTTATATATTGAAGCATACCACAAAAGGCTTTGCCTACATATGTAGAATCCATTGGAATACCATACTTACATAAGACCTGAGTAATAACACTATCTATTTCTGCTGTTGTTTGACCATAGCCTCCACAAATATATGAATCGTCAAAGCTTACATTACTTGTAATTTGCTCCGAGCTATAAGTAACTTTTTTTGCATCAAGGTATTCTTTTACGCTATCCTCAACAACCTGTCCTCCTCGAGGATTTCTTCTTGCTATGCTTATGCCCACAATATTTGTTGTTTTGTTGTGAATAAGCTTTCCGCAAACAAGACCTGCTTGTGTTGTGCCTGTACCGGATGCATGAAAAATATAATCAAACTCACAACCGTTTTCTCTTTCAAAATTCAAGATTTCTTCAAAGCATTCAACATAAGCCTGTGTGCCGTGATTACCGTGCCCGCCACCTGCAATAAAATAAGGTCTTTCACCTTGAGAAGAAATCCCCTCTAATGTTTTTTTAATAGTTTCGCTAACCTGATTAACCGGCACCGTTATAATTTGTGCACCGAAAAATTCCATAAGCTTACTATTAAAAGTAATTTCACTTTCCTCTGATGGTGAAATAATTGTACACGGCAAGCTCCTTGACTTTGACATATTGGCAATTATTCTGCAATGATTTGAGCTGCTGCTTCCGTAAGTTACAATGTGATCATAACCACCCTCATCTATTTCCTTAAAAAAATGCAGGGCCTTTCTCGCCTTATTCCCCCCAAAAGAAACAGGTATAAAGTCATCTCTTTTAACAAATATTCTGTTTTCATTTTCTTCTAAAAGAATTATGGGGGTATCTTTCATTATTTCACCTCATATGCTGCAAAATATTCTTCGAGACATATTTTGTAAAAATATCTGTCAACTAATTTTCCTCTGTTAATTGCTGATTTTTCTGCCACCGATATTTTCTCAAAGCCCATTTTTTCAAAGAGCCTCTGGGCAGAATAATTCTCGGTTTCTGTATACAAATAAACAACCTTGAGCTTCAGCTGATGGTATGCATATTCCAGCAAGAGCCTTGTTGCTTTTCCTGCAATACCCTTCCCTTTAAGCTTGCTTTCGCCTAAAGTTACATAGTACTCTGCTTCACCATCCTTAATTGAAAGCAGACCTATTATTCCTACCGGAGCTCCATTGTACTCTATAACAGCATCATATCTATCGGTTCTGTCTTTGTTTTTTTCAAACCATACTGCAGTATTCTCTACTTTCAGTGGCAAATCATAATGCAAAAACTGATTATTGTTTTCGTCATTTATCCATCGAACCTTGTTTGGAATATCTTCGGCTGCAAATTTTCTTATAGAAACTATACCCTCAGACATTTTCAGTCTCCTTTTGCACTCCTCTGCGATAATTATCTAAACGACCTGCAGAAATTTCACTACCAACCAAAATATCAGAGCGCTTAACTACCTTCATTACCGTTTTAAAAAGAATCTTTATGTCATTAACAAGTGAAAGGTTTTCTACATAGTCTATATCGTATGCAAAGCGCTCTTCCCAGCTTCCGATATTATTTCTGCCGTTAACCTGTGCAAGGCCTGTAAGTCCCGGACGTACATTGTGCCTACAGCGTTCCTCATCTGTATAGTATGGCAAATATTCTACAAGCAACGGTCTTGGCCCTACAAAGGACATATCACCCTTAAGAATATTGAAAAACTCCGGCAGCTCATCAAGCGATGTTGAACGAAGGAGCTTTCCGTAACGCGTAAGTCTGTCATCATCGGGAAGGAGGTTTCCGTTCTCATCCTTTTCGCAGGTCATTGTACGAAACTTTATAAGCTTGAATACTTTTTCATCCTTACCCGGTCTGTCCTGTGTAAAAAACGGATTACCCTTCATTTTTATTGCACCTAAAATAATCAGAACAACAAAAACGGGCGAGAGGCAAATAACAGCACAAAGGGCTATTAAAAAATCTAATACTCTTTTTAAAAATTTTGCGTACATATTATTCAAAACACTTTCTTACAACTTCAATTATTATTGCCTGCTGCTGAGCAGTCATTTTGTTATCACTCGGAAGGCACAGTCCTCTTTCGAATATATCTGCACCTACGCTGATTGTGCCCTGCTTTCTGCCATCGCCCTCACGTGTAACAAACGGATTGCTTGCGTATATCGGCTGCATATGCATAGGCTTCCAAATAGGTCTGCCCTCTGCATTGAGCTGTGCAAGGCTTTCAAGAATTTCTGTGGGGCAGGATTTGCCTTTTTCTGTTTCGTAGGTTGCTACAGTTTCCGTGCGCTCCTGCTTGCACATTGCATCTTTATCAATAATCATACAAGAGAGCCAATAGTTGGGGGTTGAGTTTTCTTCATCAAACGGGTTCATTTTAACAGGTAAATCCTTAAAGCCCTCTTTGTATCTTTCGTATATAGCCTTTTTCTGTGCAATGTGCTCCTCTAAATGAGGAATCTGTCCCCTTACAACACCTGCAATAACGTTGCTCATTCTGTAGTTGTAGCCAAGCTCTGTATGCTGGTACCAAGGAGCGTTATCTCTCGCCTGCGTTGACCACTTACGAACCTTGCTTGCAGCCTCCTCATCATCTGTAAGCAGCATTCCTCCTGATGAGCCTGTAATAATTTTATTACCGTTAAAGGATATTGCAGAAAAATCGCCAAAGGTACCTGTTTGCACACCCTTATACATTGCACCTAAGGATTCTGCTGCGTCCTCAATGAGAATTGCACCGTGCTTTTTGCAGATTGCCATTATTTCATCAAGCTTTGCAGGTACACCGTAAAGGTGAGCAAGCACACAAACCTTAACCTCAGGATACATTTGAAAAGCCTTTTCAAGTGCAGCAGGGTCCATATTCCAGGTATCATACTCTGTTTCAATAAGTACGGGCACGCCACCCTCATAAACTACAGGGTTAACAGTTGCATCAAAGGTCATATCTGTACAGAAAACCTTATCGCCGGGCTTTATGCCGGCAAGCTTTACTGCCATATGCAGGGCAGACGTACCTGATGCAAGAGCAACTGCATATTTACAGCCTACCTTTTCACAAATATGGTGCTCCGTCTCGTTTATATTTGCACCAACTGTAGACATCCAGTTGGTTTCATAGGCTTCCTTTATATATTCAAATTCTTCACCGTGCATTGTTGGAGTCGAGAGCCAAACCTTACTCTCAAAAGGCTTTATTTCCATAACAAAAAACCTCGATTTTCTATTAGTTTTATATATCTACACGCAATAAGATATAATGATAGTTATACATTGTATATTATAAAATAAATACCTATATATGTCAATAAAATATATGCATATATTACTGAAAAAGCAATAAAAAAACTGTCTTTATCCCCCGTCAGAGAGATAAAGACAGTAATTATTTGTTTTGGTTACATTTCCACAGCTGCTCTTTCGATTGCAAGACCCTTAGTGTAGCTTTGCATAAAAGCATTAAAGCTGTCAACAATTGCTTTTTCGGGCTCAAGAGTTGTCATTTTTTGAGATGCAAAAATCTTTTCATCAAGGTAATCAGGAAGTGCTTCGCCCTCTGCCTTGTTTACAGAGAATGCAGCAAGCACAGCAACACCCCAAGCACCACCCTCGCCTGCAGTTTCCATAACAGAAACAGGTGCGTTCATAACAGCAGCAAGCACGCTTTGACCAATTACAGGTGTTTTAAAGAAGCCCCCATGACCTAAAATTTTATCCACCTCTACATTTTCTGCATCGAGAATTTTAAGGCCTGTTTTAAGAGCACCGAAGCAGGTGAAAAGCTGTACTCTCATAAAGTTTGCAAGAGAGAAATTGCTGTTTGGCTCTTTAACAAAAAGAGGCTTGCCTGTTTCAAAGCCTGTGATATGCTCACCTGAAAAATAGTTGTAGGAAAGAAGCTTGCCACAGTCAGCATCAGCCTCTGCAGATTTTTTGAAAAGTGCAGTAAACAAATCGCCCATAGCAATATCTGAACCACTAAGCACAGCAACCTCTTTAAAGAGATTCACCCAAGCGTTAATATCAGATGTACAGTTGTTGCAATGTACCATAGCAACAGGTGCACCATCAGGAGTTGTTACCATATCAATCTCTTCGTGAAGCTCCTTAAGCGCCTTTTCGAGAACAATCATAGCAAAAACAGATGTACCTGCAGAAACATTACCTGTACGGATTCTTACGCTGTTTGTTGCAACCATTCCTGTGCCTGCATCGCCCTCAGGTGGGCACATAGGAATACCCGGCTGAAGGTCGCCTTCTGCATCGAGAAGCTTTGCACCTTCTGCTGTAAGAGCACCTGCAGACTCACCTGCAACAAGCACCTTTGGAAGAATTTCGCCAATTTTCCAAGGATAGTTACCTTCAACAAGAGCATCAAATTTTGCGAGCATCTCCTTATCGTAGGAATTGCCGTTCATTGGAAACATACCTGATGCTTCGCCGATACCTAAAACCTTTTCACCTGTAAGAAGGGTATGAATAAAGCCTGCAAGGGTGGTGAAATATGCAATATCCCTCACGTGCTCCTCACCGTCGAGAATTGACTGGTAAAGGTGAGCAATGCTCCACCTTTGAGGAATATTAAAATTAAATTCCTTTGTTAATTTTTCTGCTGCTGCAGCAGTAATTGTGTTACGCCAGGTACGGAAATCTGCAAGGAGCTCACCCTGTACATTAAAAGGAAGATAGCCGTGCATCATACCACTTATACCTATTGCCTTAAGTGTTTTAAGAGTAATACCGTATTTTGCTTTAACATCTGCCTTGAGGGAAGCATAGCTACCCTTAAGCCCTGCATAGATTTCATCAAGGCTGTAGGTCCAAATGCCGTTTTTTAAGCTGTTTTCCCAGTCGTAGCCACCAACAGCAAGCACTGCGCCGTTATCATCAATAAGCACAGCCTTAATTCTTGTTGAGCCGAATTCAATACCGAGAATCGCTTTACCGCTTTCAATATACTGTTTCATAGTAAATCTCCTTATATTTCAATGTTTAATTCGTTTATTTTATCTCTTAACGCCTGAAAATCTGCAAGGGCATCAGGCTTGTTGAGAGGGTTTCTCAAAAGTGCTGCAGGGTGATAGGTTGCCATAAAAATAATATTGCCTTTTTTTATAAACTCACCATGCTGCCTTGTGATTTTAAAATCGGGTGATATAAGCCTTTGGGCAGCAATACGCCCAAGGCAAACTATAATTTTAGGCTTTATAAGCTTTGTTTGTGCACGCAGCCACTCAATGCACAGCTCCTGCTCCTCAGGAAGAGGATCTCTGTTTTGTGGTGGTCTGCACTTTACAATGTTTGCAATATAAATATTCTTTTTCCTGTCAAGACCGATTACCTGCAGGTATTTATCAAGCAGCTGACCTGCCTTGCCAACAAAAGGCTCACCCTGTAGATCCTCGTTTTCACCGGGACCTTCACCAACAAAAAGTATATCTGCATCAGGGTTGCCAACACCAAACACCACATTAGTACGAGTTTTGCAAAGCCCGCATTTCTCACAAGAAAAGCATTGATTTTGCAGCTGTTGGAACGCTTCACTCATCAAGGATAATCAACTCCTTTGGTGAATGTGTCAGATTTTCACAGCCCACCTCGGTTATAAGCGCCATATCTTCTATTCTGACACCGAATTTGCCCGGCAGATATATTCCCGGCTCAACCGTTACAATATGCCCCGCTTTTAAAACTGCTTCGCTGCGAGGTGAAAGGTTGGGCTCCTCGTGAATTTCTATGCCTACACCGTGGCCTGTGCCGTGGCCAAAGCATTCACCGTAGCCGGCATTTGCTATAATATCACGGGCTGCTGCATCTGCCTGCTTACAAGGTACACCTTCTTTTAAAAGTGCCAAGGCAGCAAGCTGTGCAGAAAGTACAATTTCATATATTTTTCGTTGCTCTTGGGAAATATTACCTACTGCAACTGTGCGTGTCATATCACTATGGTAGCCTTTATAAACTGCGCCAAAATCCATAGTAACAAAATCCCCTGATTTTACAACCGTATCATCGGGCACGCCGTGTGGCATAGAGGTTTTTGCGCCTGTAACAGCAATTGTTTCAAAGGAAAGCGCCTCTGCTCCGTGAGAAAGCATATAAAAATCAAGCTCAAGCGCAATTTGCTTTTCGGTTACACCGGGCTTAATAAATGTTAAAATATGCTCAAAAGCATTCTCTGCAATTTTCTGTGCAATTTTAATGTTTTCCACCTCGTCAGGGGTCTTAACAGCTCTGATTCCGCTGATTGTTTTCTCTAATTTTTTTGAAGGTGTTACCCTACAGGGAAGAAAAACAGTTTTTAAAAAATCTGCCGTAGCAACGGAAATTTTGTTGCGCTCTGTGTATATTTTAACAATATTTTTTTCTCTGATATATTCTTTTATTTCAGTGCTTACCTTTGTTAAAAGATGTGCGCTGCAGCTGGCTTTTTTCTGCGCTGCTTCAACATATCTGCTATCCACAAAAAGCACAGCCTCAGCCTTTGTAACTAAAAGAAAGCCATCGGATGACGGAAAGCCTGTAAAAAACCTCCTGTTATCCTGCGAGTGGATAAGTATTGCCTCGTGAGAACTCTTCAGAAAAGCCTGCAGCTTTTTAATTTTCTCCATAATAGCCGTGCTCCTTTAAAAATGCTTCTCTTATAGGTGCTTCCTTAATACGATTTTTCTTGTAATGGTTTTTCCAAAACCATTTGTTATCTACAGGGTCAACAAGCAGAGGAACAGCGCCACAACGGTTTGCTGCTGCAACATCGGTAAAAACCTGGTCCCCTACCATACCGATTTTGCTTACAGGTACACCCAGCTTTCTGCTCATACGAATAATACCGTGGGGCAAAGGCTTTTTTGCAAAGGCGTGAAATTTAACACCAAATGTCTTTGAAAACCAGTACGCCCTGATGTGTGGTGTGTTTGTTACAATTGCAACAGGTATACTCGCCGCCTTAAGCTCCTTTATCCAGGAAATTGAGCCCGGGATAGTAGTCATAGTAGCATCTTTAACAGTAGTGTTATCAAGGTCAAAAAGGATTGCCTCAAGCCCTAACTCCCTTACAATTTCGGGAGTTATATCGTTAACTGTACGAAACATATATTTAATTGTGGTATCCTTTTCTCGCATATTATCGCTTCCTGACAAATGTATATATAAAAACTACAACTATAATATCACACAAAAACCAAAAAATAAAGAGATGATGCCTTGAAATAAGGCTTCATCTCCCATTTTTTAATAGAATTTACGCTTACGAGCAGCTTCTGATTTCTTTTTTCTCTTTACAGAAGGCTTCTCATAGTGCTCTCTCTTACGAACTTCTTGGATAACACCATCTCTTGAAGTCTGTCTTTTAAATCTGCGAAGAGCGCTATCTAAAGACTCATTCTCTTTAACTTTTACCTGACTCATTTATAGTTCCCTCCCTCCGTTGTAACCAACAAAGGTATAAATATCATAATACAGTAGCCATTATACTATGTCAACAGCCTTATGTCAAGCATAAATTTTTAAAAAATTTGTAAATATAGCGTGTATAAGCGCAGTTATGGAACAAATATAATTAATTTTCTGTATATTTTTCTGCCTGCAAACGGAACATATGGGCATATTTACCGTTAAGAGCCATCAACTCCTCGTGGGAGCCGTGCTCAATTACCTCTCCGTTTTCCAGCATATAAATTTCATCTGCCATAACGGTTGTTGAAAGTCGGTGAGAAATAAAAATAACCGTTTTTTTATCTGCCGCTTTTGTTATGGATTGATTAAGAGCGTATTCTGCTACAGGGTCAAGGTTTGCACTTGGCTCGTCAAGAATAGCAAAGGGACAATCCTTATAAAAGGCTCTTGCAATGGCGATTTTTTGTGCCTCACCACCGGAAAGTGAAACGCCGTCATCATCAAATTCTCTGAGCAGTATGCTCTGCATACCGTTGGGAAGCCTTCTGTTAAAATTTGCAGCCTCAAGAGCTTTTTCAGCCTTTTGCTCATTTGGTGCTTCATCCATTGCAATATTTTCGCCTATTGTAGCACCAAAAAGAGAAAAGTCCTGAAATACTGCTGCAAAGTTTTTGTGGTAAGAGCTGATATCCCACTCTTTTATATCTACACCGTTTATGGTAATTCTACCGTCTGTAACATCATAAAGGCGCAAAAGAAGGTTTGTGAGGGTTGTTTTACCCGCACCGTTGTAGCCTACAAGAGCAATCTTTTTATACGGAGTTACGGTAAGATTTATGTTTTTAAGAACGTAATTTTCTGTACCCGGGTACTTGAAGGATACGTTCTCGAATTTTATAACAGCAGGATCTTCAAAAACCGTTGTTTTTGTGCCGGAGACCATTTTTTCTTTAGCGCTTAAAAATTTACGGAACTTATCAACATAAAGACCGTTTTCCCTTATGCTTACTGCAAAACGGCTGGTAAGAGCAAAAACGCTGTTGCTTATTGCTGTAGCACCGTTAAAGGTTGCAGCAAAATCGCCCATGCTTACGCTTTTTTCAACAATTGCCTTGTAGCCCATAAGCAAGGTGATTCCTAAGTATATAAGCAAGGTCATAGGCAAAGCTTCCTGGCAGAAATAAAGCTTCCATTGTTTTGTAAGGTACGGTGAAATAGTTTTTAAGCGGTCATAAATATTTTTGTTGTAACGTGCTTCAACCATTTTACCTGCACCTGAAAGGCGAAGCTCCTTTGCATAATCCTGCAAATAGAAAACTCTGCTGAAATAAAGGTTTTTTCGGTCAAAGGGCGTCATAACCTCTGTACGCTCAACATTCACCTTTGCAATAAGCCTGCCTATAGGAGTCATAATTGCAACGCAAATTACAACAAAGAGCAAGCATACAGGGTCAATTGAAATAATAACAGCACCTATAGTGAGAATGCTTGCAACATTGGTAAGAATATCCTGCGTGTTTGATAAAACATCGTATGCACGCTCGTTCATTGAATTCATAGCAAGAACAAGGTCATTGTAATATTCAGGATTATCGTATGCCTCGTAATCCATTTTTGCTGCCTTTTCGTATATTGTTTTGTAAATGGCAAAATACAGCCTTTGCTTTTGCTTTGGCATAGTGATTTCGTAAAAAACTGTATTTGTTAAGTTTGTTACAAGAACAAATGCAACAAACAAAGCAAGAGCTATTGCAACCCTGTACAGGTCTTTGCCTTCTGTTGCAACATCTATTATATATTTAAGCAAAACAACATTCGAAAGTGTCCAGGGAAGGTTTGCAAGAACATCAAAAAACAAATAACCAAAGCCCATAAAAGGAGTGTGCCTGAAAATAAAGCGAAGCATAAAGATATAGTTTTTGAATGTTTTAATCTTTTCATTATTCTTCACTGTCAAACACCTCCTTGTAGCCTGATGCCTGAAGTGTAAACATTTCGCTGTACTTTCCGTTTGCAGCCATCAGCTGAGCGTGTGTGCCCTGCTCTATAAGCTCACCCTCGTTAAATACAAGTATTTTATCTGACTGCGTAGCACTGGAAAGACGGTGAGAGATATAAAAAACCGTTTTGTTTTCGGTACCCTTAAGAAGAGTTTCGTACATCTTACTTTCTGCTACAGGGTCAAGGGCAGACGAAGGCTCATCGAGTATCGCAATATCGAACTCGCTTGCAAACAAACGGGCAATGGTAACCTTTTGCGTTTCGCCACCCGAAAGGAGTATGCCCTCTGAGTCAAATTCCTTTGTAAGGAGCGAATCCTCCCTGTATGGAAGCTTACCGATTTTTTCGTAAGCGCCCGACTTTTTCAAGGCGTTAACAGCTAATTGTCTGTTCTCCTCAGTAACCTCCTCGGTAAGGACATTTTCTGCTACAGTCATAGCAAAAACACGGTAATCCTGAAAAACAGATGAAAACTTTGCTCTGTATTTAAGAAGGTCGTATTCTTTAATGTTTATGCCGTTGTAAAGAATTTCACCCTCGGTAACATCGTAAAAGCGTAAAAGAAGCTTTGAAAGAGTTGTTTTACCTGCACCGTTGTGGCCAACAACGGCAATAGTCTGTCCCTTTGAAATTTTAAATGAAATGTTTTTTAATACGTAATCTGCCGTATCGGTATACTTAAAAGAAACATTTTTAAATTCAAGTGTTGAAAGCTCCTCGGGCTCAAGGTCGCCACCTTGAATTTTAGGCTCATAATCAAGAAATTCTCTTAAATTTTGCACCCAGAGGCAGTGCTTTTGCTGCATTGCAAAGTAGAAGGCAAGGTGATTGAGCTTGTTACGGCAGGTTGAAATTGCAGATACAAGCACAGAAAAATCTGAAATAGCAATATCCCCTGTTACCATAAGCCTGTAGCAGCCATATACGAAGCCACCCGTAACAGGAATAATCTCTGCAAAATAGTCGGAAATTATTTCAAGTAAAGCTATTTTCCAGCCATATTTTTTTATTACGCCAATGTTTTTTTCAATGGCGTTGCGAAATCTCTTTTCTAAAACAACAAAGATGTTTGTAGTCTTAATTTCTTTAGCAAAATCCTTAAGAAGAATTGTTCTTCTAACGTAATCCTTTTCCCTTTCGTAGGGAGTCATATCCTTTTCTTTTTCAAGCTCAAGGTTGTTTTTTGCAACCCTGAAGGCAACAACTATAACAGGGCAAACAATAAATACGAGCAAAAACGGGTCTATAGATATGAGGTAAAGAACAAGTAAAACAAGGCTTACAACAGAACCTAAAACCCAGGCAGAGCCTTCGATAATTCGTTTAAAGCCGTTTTGCTCCACCACCCAGGTAGCACGGTTGTATTTGTCAAAAAACTCAGGATTTTCATAGCAGCCAAGCTCCACCTGCTGTGCTTTTTTGAATATAAGGGAGTTTATGTAGCTCTCGCATTTTATTTCGAATTTTATTCTTACGGTGTATACGTTTATGTAGCCTAAAAGGTCAATAAGCAGCTTTCCGACAACAATAATACACATCCTTAATACAAACTCACTAAAGGTACCGTTGCCTTCAATAATAGAGAGCGCTGTTTCAAGAAACATTACGTTTACTACTACGGCGTAGTATACATTTTCTGCCGC
Organism: Acutalibacteraceae bacterium; assembly: GCA_045532505.1. Lineage (GTDB taxonomy): Bacteria > Bacillota > Clostridia > Oscillospirales > Acutalibacteraceae > DTU089. The sequence continues at coordinate 73,596 of JAZSGB010000070.1, forward strand.
ATAGGCAAGGTAAATTATAAACATATGCAGGGGTGCGCTTTTCAACCCACAGCCCAGCATAAACGCCGTGTTTTTGATTATGTGCGCCTTTTGACGTGGCTTTTTTTGTGTTTTACTACTCATTACCTCACCTCCGATATTATTATGTAATAAATATATAGAATTTTATATAAAAAGCGGCTTGTTGTCAAGATACCTAAGCTTCGCAACACTTTTAGTTAAAAAGAATGGCAAGAAACTGCTAATTTTTAAATAAACGAAAAAAGGGGGATGTTAAAAAAGCGCAGACCGTATAAAACCGGATATAGCAAGGGGTTCTGTAGGCTTAATAAGCCTATAGAACCCTTTAAAAATACAAGAAATATAAAATTGTTGAAAAAAGTATGTTTTATACTACGAACAAACTTCGCCACTCGACGTACCCTTGTACGCCTTCGGGCAAGCAAAATCAAGTCTGAAGTCTTGATTTTGCTCAGTTTGTC
>JAZSGB010000007.1:0-24826 GCA_045532505.1 Acutalibacteraceae bacterium
ATACGGTCTGCATCGGGTTTTGCGTTATCCGGATCACTGAGGAAATAAAGGAAATCATAACCGGGATTAAACTCGGGAGCAAGAGAACCTCTCCATGTTCTGAATGCCTGTCTGAATTTCTCTTTAAGCACCGGGTCGGGTTCAAGGGTTATAAGACCCCAAAGTGAAGTAACTGCAAGCATATGGTCGCCGTACATAATATCTTCGCGGAAATCTATACCGCCCTGAAGGCAAACCTGATTAAATCTGTCGTAATGTTTAACTGTAAGGTCTGCGTATCCTTTTTCGATAAGTTCATCGTAAGTTTTCTGCCAGATACCGCTTTCTCCTGTTAAATGCATGGTAACGCGCAGATACATAAGAAGTTGACCTGCATTAAGGGAAGCATCCGCCCACCCCATTGCACTGTTGAAATACTCAAGATTCCACTTTGCCCAGGTTGTGTAGTTACCGTCTGCCTCTCTGAGAGCAAAGTTATTTTTTATAATATGTGTCATTGTGTTAACTGCGGCAGTTCTTAACAATTCGTCATACTCAGGGTCCTCTCTGCCCAAGAATTCGTGAGCAACAAGAAGATGAAGATAGTGATGTGTTATTTCGTCACTGCTTGTATCACCTTTGTATGTAATGTCAGTATCCTCAAAGCCGTCGCAAGTGTAAAGTTTACGAAGTCTTTCGGGGATAGGGGCATCCGCCTTGACTTCAAGACCTACAACTTTTTTATTTCTTGCATCCGTTGTGTTTACACAGGATGCAGTTGCGCCGTTTTTCTTATAGAAAAGTCCGTCATCGGGAACAGGCTCGTTGCTTGTAAGGTATGTTCTTGCTACGAAACCGTCACCTCTGCCTGCGATGTACATAAGAAGAAGTGTTGCTTCGCTTGCTCTTACGGCAATTTTGCGTGCTTCCATTGTTTCCTCTGCAAAATCGCCCAACTCTCTTTTAAGAGTAACGTAACGGAAAATTTCACCGATTGCATAGGCTGCAGAGAAAGTACCGTCATTATCAGAGTGACCGTAGGGGAGAATGGATTTAAGGTTACCTGCTTCGGAGAGGCGCTTCTGACTAACCATTGAATGACGTTGAACGTATGTAAGTGTTTCGTCAAGAAGTCTGTATGCTTTATCCTCCATAGACATAAGCACCATATCAATATGGGTTGCACCGTTATCCGTAAGCACCCATACACCGTCTTTATCGGGAACGAGGGCGCAAACATTATTATCCAAAAGGTCGCGCCTTGCGCTGAAATGCATAACTATATCGGTAAGACTGTCGGCATTGGGGTTATAGCGCGTTACGCCACCCTTACCGCCGTACCACATAACACCGTTATTGCTTTCACAGTAACAGCAATAATCCTTTTTACGCAAAGGAAGCGGATAGGGGAAATCGCTAAGGTCAGGCTTTTTTGCCTTTACTTCAAGAAGTGACTTGGGTACTTCCAAATCATACTTTTTGAAATGGCTGACTACCCTTGTTAACTGAGGGTACAGTTTGATTGCTTCTGCCATTGAAAATCTCCTTTATACAAAGTTTTTGTGCTTTTTTAAAACAAATTTATACATTTTAATTCTACCAAAAACACGAAAAAAGTGCAATATATATGTAATAAATTGTGTCTTAAAATTTTTAAAGAATTTTAACAATATCTATTGGAATATGATAAAGTAAGTGATATAATGACTATATCTGTAATTTCGAGAGAAAGAAAAAATAAAGGTTGAGAAGGTCTTGCAAACCGGTAAGACGCTGCTTCTTCCATCTTTATGTTCTGATTGTTTTTCGCGAAAAAGAAATTTTTACAACGGCAGAGAAGGTTTTGCAAACCGGCAAGACGCTGCTTCTGTCGGAAAGGACAATGACAATGAACACTAACACTTTTGAAAAGTACGAATCCGAAGTACGCTCATATTGCCGTAACTTCCCCGCAGTTTTCACCAAGGCAAAAGATTCTATTATCTACGCCGAGGACGGAAAAGAATATATAGATTTCTTCTGCGGTGCAGGTGCTCTTAACTACGGCCACAACAACGACTACATCAAGGCGCAGATTATAAACTATCTCCAAAGCGACGGAATTATTCATTCACTTGATATGTTCACTTCTGCAAAACGCGATTTTATTGAGTTTTTTGAAGAAAAAATTCTCGAACCCCGCGGATTCAACTATAAAATTCAGTTCCCCGGACCTACGGGTACAAACGCTGTGGAAGCGGCTTTGAAACTTGCAAGAAAAGTTAAGAAAAGAAATAATATTTTTGCATTTATGGGTGCTTTCCACGGTATGACTCTCGGCTCTCTTTCTATGACAACTGATCGTGATTCCCGTGAGGGCGCAGGTGTTGTGCTTACAGATGTTACACACATCCCTACACCGTATATGTTCCCTGATTTTGATGTTCTCCAATATATGCAAACTCTTATAGACGACGACCACTCAGGCGTTAGCAAGCCTGCTGCAGTGTTTATTGAGCCTGTACAGGCAGACGGTGGCATACACGTTTTCAGCGTAGAATTCCTTAAAGGCTTAAGAGAGTTCTGCACAAGGAACGACATTCTTCTTGTTTGCGACGATATCCAGGTTGGCTCTGCAAGAACAGGCTACTATTTCTCGTTTGAAAGAGCAGGTATTACTCCCGATATTGTTACACTTTCAAAATCAATCGGTGGCTACGGTATGCCTTTTGCCCTTGTTCTTTTCAAGCCTGAGCTTGATGTTTGGAGCCCGGGTGAGCACAACGGCACATTCAGAGGCAGCCAGCTTTCAATGGTTGCAGCTAAAGCCGGTTTACAGCTTATGCTTGAGCAAAAGGTTGAGGCCAAGGTTAAAGAGCAAAGCGCAATAATCGCCGAATACTTAGGTAAGATTAAAGGTATAAACGACAGCTTCGATGTTCGTGGTATAGGCTTTATTTGGGGCGTTGACTGCAACAAGGTTAAGCCTGACGTAGTTTCAAGAGCAATTGTAAGAGAGTGCTTTGAAAACGGACTTATTGTTGAAAGAGCAGGCAGAAATAACGATGTTGTTAAGCTTATGCCTGACCTTTTAGCAAGTGAAGAAACACTCAGAAAAGGCTTGCAGATATTTGTAGACGCAGTTAAAACAGTTTGCGAAAAGCTTTAATAAAGTTTCAAAAAGTATATAAAGGACTCCATATAACGGTTTTAACCGTTACACGGAGTCCTTTATTATTTAAGTTAATTTTTCAATTACAAAGCTACAATAGTCATCATTTGGAGTCTTCAAAGCAATTTCAAGAGCTTTTTTAAAATACTGTTCTTCTTTTTCTTTATCAGTTTCTGTGTATAGCTTTCCTGTATCAAAGTAAACCAAAGACAATTCTCCGTTATACCTTTCCGGGTTGTCCTGTGCCAAATCTTCAAGTATGGATATTGCCTTCAGAAAACACTCCTCTGCCTTTAATAATTCTCCTCTACGCCCATAAAAGCCGGCATTACAAATATAGCTCCAGGATAAACCGTCACTATATTTTCCATGCTCATCTTTCACTAAAACCTCAAATATGGATATTGCCCCTTGGTGATATTCTTCTGCCCTTTCTAATTGTTGCGTTGCCTCAAAATAATCAGCAGCCTTGCAATAATTAACGGCCAGATTTTTCTTGTATTTCCCGGGATTTTTGGCTTCCAGCTCTTCATAAAGGGCTATTGCATTAAAACGATATTCGTACGCCTTCTCACGTTGACCAAATCTCTCGAAAAAGCCTCCTGCCGTACTGTAACTGCTTGCCAAATCACGGTTATATTTCTCCGGATTTTCCTTTGCCAGCTCTCGGCGTACCAACAGAGCTGAATTATAGTATTTTTCTGCCTCAATCGGATTATTTAAAGAGGCATAAATTCCACCAATCAGGTTAATCAACCAAGCCTTATCGGTAACATCTGCCTTTTCTTTCCAGAAAAAGTTATCTTTTAACTGCAATGCCATTTCAAGCGCTTTTTCTTTTTTTTCTGATAAAAAAGGTACGCAACGTAGTCACTCGCAAAAAGAAGCTCTATCCCCATTTCTAATATAACAGGAACTATCTCTTCGTAGCGTTTTTCTATTTCTGCAAATCGTTCCTTGTAACCGACCATTGCAGTCAAAATATCAATTGCTGTTTTCTGCTCTCTTACGTATCTTTTACAAAGAGCTGTTTCTTGAGCCTTCAGCCTTTCCCGTTCTCTTAGAAAGCCACCTCTTATTTCATCGTAGTCAAGAATAGCCATACAGCCTTCATAATCACCAAGTTCAAAAAGCCTGTAGGCTTCTTTCTGCCTTTCAGTAATCTCTCCGTAAACACTATCCTTTGAAATGCGTAAGGACATATTAAATATCAGCCTTTGATTTTCTTCAATTTCATTAATAAGCTGTTCTCTTTTCGCTGCAACGGTGCTGTACTCTTTATAAAATACTTTGTCGCAATTGCCCTTGGCATAAATAGGCTTCATCAGAAAGTATTTCTCTTCCACTTTTTCAAGTTCTGCTTGAAGTCGAGTTAGATTCTTGCTATTAGCAAACTCTGAAACCTCAGCAAGATCTAATAACGCCTCGCCGTCTACAACACATTTACCATTCTCAACCTTAACCTCAAGGTAGTCCATTTCCGTAAGCTTAAGGCTTAAAAGAATGCGAAGCTTAACTGTGTCTAAATGCTCGAAAGTTGAATAGTAGTGCCCGAAAACCTTGTCTAATTCAGCCATAAATTCATACAGACTTTGTTCGCCCGTACCCTCTTTTATATCTTTAAAATAGGTGTAGATTTTCGGAAATCCGTTCTTTTGAAAATGCTCCTGAGCAACATGAAATTCTTCAACAGTGTATCTTCCGGCTTTTGTGAAAAAAATAAAAAAACAAAGCTTGCTTTGGCGAATTTTTTTGTTATACTCCTCTTGTTTACGCTCCAGCGTAAAATCCGTATCAAAATTTTCGCATACAAGTGGCTGAATTTTCACATCGTACTTCTCTTCGAATTCATCGCTGATGCTACGGATAAATTCCAATATTTCATATCTCTCAAGCTTAAGCTCTTTTATTGACGACGCCAAAAATATGCTTATAACCTTTCGCATTAAATCACCTTTATTTTCCCAAAAATCTCACACCATAAAATAGTACGAGCCATGCTTTTTCAAGCCCTAAATTCAGTTCACCTTAACCTGCTGGTACACAATACCCTCTCTTTGGTGGGTATAGGTAATGTGAAGAACATCACCCTGTGCTACCATTGCAGGGTAGCTGAACTCGTGGTCGCCCTCGGTAGGCTCGCACTTAAATATTTCTTCAAAGGTATCGCCACCGTCTGTGGATGCCATAAGCACAAGTGGTGCTCTGTCGCCCCAGTTTTCAAAAATAGGGTTCATAATAAGCACAAGTGTGCCGTTTTCCATTTTAACAATATCAATACCACTGTTGGGGTTGCCCATTGGTGTTTCGTAAGCCTTACACCAGGTTTTACCCATATCCTTGCTATCGCTTCTGTAAATGTGGCCTGCATTTGTTCTTATAAGCATATGAAGGCCCTTTCCATCCTCCCAAAGTGTAGGCTGAATCATACCAACTGTTTTACCGTCCTTCTTACTGCGCAAAACAAAATTTGAGTGCTCAAAGGTAAGGCCGTCATCGTTGGAAATATCTACAAAGCATTTCCAGGATTTTTTCAAGGATTCCTTTGATGCAGGGGCAACAACTGTACCGTTTGAAAGCCTTATGGCCTTGTTTTTTACAGGGCCTCTGCCACCGTCGTTATCGCCGGGCACAAGCACCTTTGGTGCAGAAAAGCTTTTGCCCCCATCCTTTGAAATTGAATAGTAGGTAACCCAATTAGGAATAGGCTTACCATATTTGAAATAGAGAATAATCTCTCCGTTTTCTCTTAAAAACAGCACCGGGTTCCAATGAGGCAGAGCCTTGCCCTTTACTGCTATGCTGTAGGGCTGAGCCCATTTACCGTTTTCACGTACACTTACCCAAATTTTAACATCATCGTTACCCTCTTTTGTGCCACCAAACCAAGCAGCAACAACATTACCGTTCGGCAAAGGCAAAACAGTAGATGCATGGCAGCTGTCTGTTACACTTTTGGGTGGGTATATAAATTCATTAACAAGAAATTCAGCTTTCATCATTTTCATCATCCTCATCATCTTTTTTATCCATATATCCAAAGGCATTCCATGCCCCCGTATCCTCTTTGGGCTTATCGTCAAAGCCTATATCCATAACCTTAACAGGTCTTGGGGACGGGGCTTTTTTTATAACAGGCTCTTGAGGCTCCAATATATACATCTGCCCACCGTATAAATCTGCCGTTGTCCTTATAAAGGACGGGAACCCGGGTTGAGTAGAAAGTGCTTTATACAGCCTGTAATTGAGAACATACCTAATTGTACCTAAAACCATACCGAAATTAAACACATATGCCCCCAACAAACACAAAAAGCCTATCTCAGTCCTGACATTTGAGAACATATAAACCGTTGCAGCCAAGAGAGTTAATGGTGCATACCATTTGCCCATTTTCATTTGGTTTGTACCCATTACAAAAACGAGCACAACAGCGTAGTTTAGTATACCTAAAAGCGAACCGAGGGTTGATGCCATAACTGCAACCATTATAAGCAATACAAACACAGGGAAATTTTTTGTAGTCATTTCAATATTATCACGCCACTTGTTCATAAGTGTCTTTTTTTCACTGAACGTAGACTTGGTTACATCGTTATGCTTAAAAATAATCTCTCTGCCAAATATAGCTATTCCGTGCTTGTATGTGGCTTCACTTTCCGGCATTGGTCTGCTGTACACAGTACCACTTGCACCTATATCCATTCTTATAGGCTCATCTGTACCACCCTTGACTTCGGCATCCATTTCACGCCTTATCTCTTCTTCACGAATCTGTTCATCCGTGCTGAACGGATTATACGAAGCTTTTACCCTACCCTCGTAAACGCTTTCCTCTTCATCCTTAAGATAAATTTTATCTCCGTACAAATCTGCAGTATTTGCAATAAAATTAGGAAAGCCTTCGCTTTCTCGAAGCTCCTTAAAAACATAGTTGTAGTTGTACATACAACGAAAAGCAAAATATGACGGCACAAGAGCAAAAACAGCCTGCGCTACCACAGCACCGAAAATGTGTACACCTTCGAGTATATCAAGATTAAAACGAACAAGACATAAAGCAAGGCTTAAAAAAACAGAAATATATCCTAAAAAGCTCCACTTCTTGCAGAGTATTCCACTAAGAAAAAACAGAGCTGCACTACCACCATATATGTAGAAATACTCATCCTTAAAACCAAGCATAAAAAACATTAATATGATTGATGTTGCAGCGCAGGCATAAGAAAACCGGGCTGCTCTGTTGCTTGTTTGCTCCCAGTCAGCCATCATTTCCTTCTTCTGCGTAAAGGTAGCTTCGGGAAAATATATTATTTCCATACTAAGCTTCATAATTAATAGCCCTCACCTTGCTCACTTTTTGCAATAGATACAATTCTGCTTGTGCCCAATCTTTCTGCACCTAATGAAAGGAATTTTTCTGCATCGTCAAGGGATGCAATTCCACCTGCAGCCTTCATTTTTACGCCCTCGCCGATGTTTTCGGAGAAAAGCTTAATATCCTCAAAGGTTGCACCTGCTGTGGAAAAGCCTGTTGAGGTTTTTATATAATCTGCACCTGCCTCTGTTACAAGCCGGCACATTTTGATTTTCTCACCATCAGTTAAAAGGCAGGTTTCGATAATAACCTTAAGAATATTGCCGTTGCACGCCTTTTTGATTTCCTTAATTTCTTCTAAAATAAGGTCGTAGCGCTTATCCTTAAGCCAACCGATATTAATAACCATATCAATTTCCGTTGCCCCGTTTTTAACTGCATCTGCTGCTTCAAAAACCTTGCAGGCTGTTGTATTGTAGCCGTTAGGGAAGCCAATAACCGTGCATATTTTAAGACGGTCGCCGCAATAGTCTGCGCACTCCTTAACATATGATGGTGGAATGCACACACTCGCTGTACCGTATTTTATACCGTCATCGCAAATAGCCTTTATCTGCTCCCAGGTAGCTTGTTGCTTTAAAAGTGTGTGGTCAACATGACCGAGTATTTCTTCAAGCTGCATAAAACGCCCCTCTTTCTGTTGCTGAAAATATATGCTTTTGCTCTATTGTAGCATTTTTGCAAAAAAAGGTAAACACTATTATTAAATTAATGTAATATTTTATAATTGATTTAACTATCTCGATGTGATATATTTATACTGTATATTTATGTAATCATAATACCAAGTCTATATTCTATGGTGAGCAAATGAAGCAAAATGTAAGTTTAACTCTTTTAAGTGAGCAAGCTCGCTCCGATGAAAAGGACAGCTCAAAGCAGTACGCCGCAGGCATCTTCGAAAAAAGGGATGATGGCAGTTACATAATTGAATACACAGAGCCGGATGATGAAATGGGAAAAAGCGTTTCTTGCGTACAGGTTGAAAGCTGCCAACGAGTACAGCTCAAACGTAAAGGACTGTACCAAACACATTTTACCATTGAGCAAGGCAAGACTCATAAAACTCTTTACCGAACTCCATTTGGGGAAATGGAGCTTGAAATACACGGTAAAAAGGTTAACACAAATCTCAATGCCGAGGGTGGCTCTGTTTACCTTTATTATGAGCTTGCAAGCAATGGGCAACCTATAAGTGAAAATAAACTTATTATCAATATAAAATCACAAAAGTAATTTTTGGAGGTAAATATGTCAAAATTAATCAAAACGGCTGAAGAACAAATCATTACTGCCGTTACGCAGGCTATAAAAGCAAACATTGCCGAGAGCGTTTTCATTGAGGCAGAAATTCCTGCATTCAAAACAGAAATTCCTGCAGACAGAAATAACGGTGATTACTCTGCAAACGCAGCATTTATGCTTTCAAAGGCATTAAGAATGCCACCAAGAAAAATCGCAGAGGAAATTCTTAATAAAATTGACTTAAACGGTACATATTTCAAAAAGTGCTCCGTTGCAGGCCCCGGCTTTATTAATTTCTTTTTAAAGCAGGAGTTTTATGCAGATATCCTTTTAGATGTTGATGCTTGTGGCGAAAGCTACGGCAGAAGCGATTTCGGTAAGGGCGAAAAAATAAATGTAGAATTTGTTTCCGCAAACCCAACAGGGCCTATGCATATGGGTAACGCAAGAGGTGGCGCTTTAGGCGACTGCCTTGCTGCTGTGCTTGATTGGGCAGGCTATAGCGTCGAAAGAGAGTTTTATGTTAACGATGCAGGTAACCAGATAGATAAATTTGCGCTTTCTCTTGATATCCGTTACCAGCAGATTATTAATGGTGAGGACTCAATTGAGCTCCCTGAGGACAGCTACCATGGTGATGATATACGTGTGCTTGCACAAAGCTATATTGATGAGCACGGCACAGGTCTTATGGAGCTTTCCACAGAGGACAGAAGAAAAGCGCTCGTTGAATACGGCCTTCCGAAAAACATTGCAAAAATGAAGGCTGCAATGGCGAAATACAGAATTGACTACGATACCTGGTTTTCAGAGCTTACCCTTCACAACGGTGGAGAGCTTACAGAAACTATTGAAATACTTAAAAAGAACGGCTACACCTACGAAAAAGAGGGTGCACTTTGGTACAAAAATATTGAGGTGCAAACAGCAATTCTTAAGCGCCAGGGAAAAACACAGCAATACATTGATAACCTTGAGCTTAAGGACGATGTTCTTATCCGTCAAAACGGCAACCCAACATACTTTGCAGCAGATATTGCATACCACAGAAACAAACTTGAAAAGAGAGGCTTTGCAAGGGCTATAGATGTTTGGGGCGCAGACCACCACGGCCACGTTGCACGTATGAAGGGCGCAATGGAAGCTGTAGGCATTAGTGGCGACAGGCTGGATGTTGTGCTTATGCAGCTTGTTAACCTTATGAAGGATGGAAAGCCTGTTAAAATGAGTAAAAGAACAGGTAAGGCAATTACACTTGTTGACCTTCTTGATGAGGTGCCTATTGATGCAGTACGTTTTCTCTTTAATATGAGAGAGGCAGGCTCTGCAATGGACTTTGACCTTGACCTTGCAATTGAACAGTCTAACCAAAACCCTGTTTACTATTGCCAATATGCACACGCAAGAATTTGCAGTATTCTTAAAAAGCTTGCAAGCGAGGGTATTGTTTCAAGAAAGCCAAGCAAGGAAGAGCTTAGCCTTCTTACAAGTGATGAAGAAACAGACCTTATTGCACACCTTGGTGCACTTACAGGCGTAATAGTTAATGCAGCAAGCACATATGACCCTGCAAAGATTACACACTACGCAACAGACCTTGCTACAAAGTTCCACCGTTTTTACAATGCACAAAGAGTTATGGTGGAGGAAGAGGCTCTTATGCAGGCAAGAATTTTCCTTTGTATTTGCGTGCGCAATACAATGAGAAACGTACTTTCAATGCTTAAAATTGAAACGCCCGAATCAATGTAAAAAAGAGTTGTTTTTATGAAGAAACGCAAAATAAGCTTTTCTACCACCCATATAATAATGCTCAGCTTTTTGGTGGCTATATTTGTAGGAGCTGTTTTATTAACACTACCCATAAGCACTAAAAGTGGCACACCAACTCCTTTTATTGATGCACTTTTTACAGCAACTACAAGCACCTGTGTTACAGGGCTTGTGGTTGTATCCACTGCAACTCATTGGAGTACCTTTGGGCATATAGTTATCCTTTTACTTATTCAGCTCGGTGGCTTAGGCATTATAACGGTAATGTCCTGTATCTCATTTTTTATTAATCAAAAAATGGGACTTTCAGGCAGATTGCTTTTACAGGATTCCTTTAACCTTAATTCCTTATCTAATTTAAGCACCTTTGTAAAAAAGGTTGTTTTAGGCGCGTTATCCGTAGAGGGAGTCGGTGCGCTTATATATATGACGGTTTTTGTACCTCAATTCGGTTTAAAAGGAATATGGTTTTCTGTTTTTAATTCCGTTTCTGCTTTTTGTAATGCAGGTATAGATATTTTAGGCGATAACAGCCTGTCCGACTACACTGCAAACCCCATAATCAACGGTGTAACCTGTGGGCTTATAACACTGGGGGGCTTAGGCTTTGTGGTATGGTTTGATGTTTTGCGTGTTTTAAAGGAACGCAAGGAAAGAAAAATAAAGCTCTTTTCCTCACTTACGCTACACAGCAAAATAGCACTTACTGCTTCACTCACCCTTTTATTGGTGGGCGCCGTTGCTACCCTTGTTTTTGAATACAATAACCCTAAAACCATTGGTGAATACACACTTTTCAACAAAATACAGGCCGCTTTTTTTCAATCTGTTACAACGAGAACGGCAGGCTTTTTCACAATACCACAACACGAGCTTACAAACGGTACTTCTTTTATCAGTGTATTGCTTATGTTCATTGGTGGCTCCCCTATTGGCACAGCAGGTGGCGCAAAAACAGTTACATTAACCGTTCTTTTCGCTTCAGCTATTGCATCTGTTAAAAATAAAAACGAGGTTTCTCTTTTCGGTAGAAGCATAAACGAAAAAACCATCCGTAAAGCAGTTGCAGTAACGGTTACATCCTTTTCAATTACTGTAATATCAACCATTCTCCTTATTTGTGTTACCGATGCTCCGTTTTTGGATATACTTTACGAAGCAGTAAGCGCAACAGCTACTGTTGGTCTTACAAGAAACCTGACACCATCTCTCAATGCTGCAGGTAAGCTAATTATTATAGCCTCAATGTATCTTGGAAGAATAGGACCTATATCCCTTGCTGTGGCATTGAATATGAAAAAAGAAAACAAAAATATTATAAAAAACCCTACGGAAGATATCAGCGTGGGGTAAAGATTTACGAGTATTTTAACGAAATATGAGTGGAAAAGATACCCGAATCTGCTTCGGATACGCTTAACCCACTCCAGAGAGGTAATAATATGGCTATACACAAAACATATGCCGTTTTCGGCTTAGGTAAATATGGCAAGGCTGTTGCAAAGGCACTTGTGCAAAGTGGTGCCGAGGTTATCGCTGTTGATAGCAGCGAAGAAATAGTTAACGATGCTGCTATAGATATACCCATTTGCAAATGTGCTGATGTTACTGACCCTGAGGTTATACGCCAGCTTGACATTAAAAATGTTGACATTGTAATAATTTGTATGTCAGAAAACCTTGAATCTACGGTTATGGCTATAACCCTTTGTAAAGAGGTGGGAGTGCCTACTGTAATTGCAAAAAGTCGTGAGGAGCTACACCGTACTATTTTCAGTAGAGTTGGTGCAGATATGGTTGTTTTGCCGGAGCAGGAATCAGGTATCAGACTTGCAAATAGCCTTTTGAGTAACGGCTTTATAGATATAATAGGACTTTCAAAGGATGTCAGCATGGTAGAAATATCTGTTAAAGATGAATGGGTCGGAAAAAACCTTATAGAATTGAATTTCAGAAAAAAATATTCTTTAAATATTGTTGCAATAATAGATAATGACATTGTTACAACCGATATTGACCCGAATGCCCCATTAAAAAACGGAGCAAAGCTTATAGTGATTGCAAACAAAGAAAAGCTTAGAAAGCTTAACTAAACAAAAGTAAAAGCACTTGGAAAATATGCTTCCAAGTGCTTTTTTGTTGATTTATTACTTTTTTTGTTGATTTATTATTTGAAAACAAAACCGAGTATGCGCCAAAATCACAGCTTAATAGGGTTAGTCCAGGCTCGGCGACCATCTTTATCTATTACTGTTGCACGTATATAGGTGTAGGGTCTGCCACCCTTTGTATCGCAAGCTGCAGTTGTAAGTGGCACACCATCTGCATCAAACCTTTTGGAAGGGTGCTTATCACTCTGAAAAAGGATTGTTTGACATTCACTTGCTTCAATGTGGGCGATGCCCTCATCATCAACATAAAAATCCTTAATTACAGGGCCACATGAGGAATAAAAAGCTCCGTCTTTCAAAGCTTCAAGTATTGCTTTTACACTATTTTCTGCATTTACCATAACCCAACCACAGCAATGCTGATACATTGCGTGGCCGTCATCGGTGGCAACAGCAAAAATGCTTTTGCCTTGGCCAAGCAGTTCATCCCAATACATACCGTTGTCGGTATCCATAAGGTTTTCAATAGCACAGCCACTATTCCATATTTCAAAAGCAAGGTTCCCCTCAAGCTCGTTAAAAAAGCTTACAGGCGTTGAGCTCCACTGTGGATGACAGTAAATAGTAAGGTTGTTTTTACTGTGCGCCTCATCCAAATAGCTTTGAAACTCCTTTTGGGTTTTAGCAGTTCCCGAAGGCATTTTCTCATCCTGCGAATAGCCGTTTGTGTTGTCGTCAGGCCCGATAAAAACCTGGTGAAAGGTTCTGAAGCCGTTTTCTCTGTCGAAGGTATTATCAAACTCCATACCGGGTATTATGGTAATATCCACATCCTCGGCAAAGTTTTTATAGTTATATATTCTATGGTCTGTAAGCGCAAGAAAATCGTAGCCGTTCTTTTTGTGCAAACGTATAACCTCTTCAGGTGTGCCGTCGCCATCTGAACGGGTTGTATGGCAGTGAAGCCCACCCTTAAGCATTTTACCTTGGTTTACAAAAGCCTCTTGTCTTTTCATCGTAAAACCTCTTTCTAGTTTTCATTGCGCCTTTTTGCTTCTAACCAACCAAGCGTTTGGCAGATATCTGCCCGTAGGCATATTTGTTGAAGGCTCGTTTATAATTTCGCCTTGGTAACCTATAACAGATGATGAGCCACCGTCACAAGCAGCTGCAGTAACTGCACCATATTCAAGAAGTATATCTGCACAGTCCTCCATTGTAGCACCTAAAGAATAGCCTACCTGCCTACCGTCAGCAACAAGGATAAGCACCACACCGTTTGCACATTGGCCGATAGTTGTACGAGGCTGAAGTCCCCAGCCTGCAGAATCCTCAACAACCTTTTCGCCGTTGAGTATAAGAGTTGGTCTGAACTGCATACCGTCGCGTATATTGTACTGCTCCCAATTATCAGTGCCACCTACAATAAGCCTGTTTTCGTTATCGAAGCCAATAAGGGTATATTTTGATTTGTAAGAGCCCCAGTATTCGCCTTGAGAAACACACATACCTGAAATTTGACCACCAAGGCTGACTCCACCTGTATCTATAAAGCCTGAGGCATTCACACCAACAACAGCATTTTCCTTTTCAAGGTAATCACATATAAATTCGCCTCGTGAGCCTTTATAATCTGTTACACCTAAAAAGACTCTTGACGGGTCATCTACAATTATAAGCTTTGCTTTAAAATTAGGCTTTTCAATTTGGAGAATAACAACTTCCTCTTCAATATTGTTGGCATATACTATGTTGCCGTGAGAGTCAGGCTCACCCTCTACAAGTGTAGTAATATCATCAACGTCAAGGGTTTCTTCAAGCTCTGTTATCTCTGTTATGCCCATATCCTTTATATCTACCTGTCGGCTCATAACATCATCTATAAGCCATTTGGGGAAAAAGCTTGTTGCAAGCCACCTGTGCTGGTCTGTTGTCATCGCTGTTTCAATCCAAATATTGCGCCACTTTTCCACCACGGGAATATGACCGAAGGCTACGGTGCTGTAACCGACAACACCTACAAATATAAAAATAGATAAAATAAGGACTGCTATAGTACCATCCTTAATTTCTTTTTTATGCTTTTTCTTTCCTTCTTTTTTTCTTTCTCTTTCCTCAAGCTTTGCATCCTTTGATTTATAGGGGCGCACTTCACTGACGCCATCATTAAGTCTATCTAAATCAACGTGCTCCTCGCCTGTTCTGTCAACCACATAATCACCTCTTAATTTTGCCTATGTTTGATTATAGCAGAAATTGACGACAAAAAACACTTTTTTGTCGTCAATTTACAAAATATTTACTTATTATCTATATATCTGCAGGCTGCAAGGGCTGCAATTGCACCGTCTGAGGATGCAGTAGTAATTTGGCGAATGCTCTTTTGACGGCAATCGCCCGCTACAAATATACCATCGGTTTTCGTAACACAGCTCTCACCTGCATCAAAGTAGCCATTATCATCAAGGGCAGCAATATCTGCAAAAGCTAAGTTTTTAGGCTCAAGACCAATGGCAACAAAAAGGCCGTCAAGAGAAACCTCTTTTTCGCCCTGTACTGTATTAAGCACAACACTCTCAAGCTCTGCTTTACCCTTAAGCTCTTTTACCGTAACCTCTGTCATAAGCTCAACATTAGACTTGTTAGAGAGAATTTCCAAAAGCTTTTTCTCACCTGTAAAGAAGGCAAGATTCTGGAAAACGTAAACCTTTTCGCACAAATCAGAAAGAAGCACAGCCTCCTGCAGGGCAGAGTTACCTCCACCTACAACACCTGTTACCTTATCCTTAAAAAATGCACCGTCACAAACTGCACAGTAGGAAACTCCGTTGCCGACAAGCTGATTTTCGTTAGGTAAGCCTAACTGCCTGTGGTGGACACCTACAGCAATAATTACTGCCTGTGCCTCGTATTTTTTACTGTCTGCAAAAACAAGCTTTCTGTTACCCTCATCTATTATTCCCGTAACCTTTTCCATTTCAACCTCTGCACCCATAGAAAGCACCTGGTCGAGAAGCTTATCTGCAAACTCGTTACCACTCATTTCAGGAATTCCCGGATAGTTTTCAATTTTAGGTGAAAATGTAACCTGTCCACCAAAGGTTGACTGCTCTATAATAAGCACACTTTTAGAGGCGCGCAATGCGTAAAGTGCTGCTGTAAGTCCAGCAGGACCTGCGCCTATAACAATTATATCGTACATAAGTTTCATCTCCGTGTGTTAAATTAGAAATCAGGAGCCAGGAATTAACAGGAAGCAACCCTTCCGAAAATCATATCGACTTTGCAGAGTTGTAGGTTATGCGATAGCTTTACAACAGCCGTACGCAGTGCCCCGAATTCCTCATTCCTAATTCCACTTTCCTCATTTTAAAAATTACCGCCCTCTCGGACGGTAATTTTGTTTCAATTAAAGGTTCTCAATGAAATCTTTGATTGCAGGAAGGTCTGCTACCTTTACGAATTCATCGCCACGCTGAATAACAAGAGTCGGAGCCTGCTTTAATTCAAGCTTTGTTGCAAACTCTCTGTTATCTTCAACAAACAGCTTTTCATATGCAACACCCTTCTTGTCGAGAAGCTGTGCAGCTATCTTGCACTTAGGGCAGGTTTTTGTAGCAAAGAGAATGAACTTTGCATCTGCATCAACCTTAACAGGCTCTTCGCACTGGCAAGCGCAATGTGCATGGTCTACTGACCTTGCAGCTCTGTCAAGGTGAGAGTTAGCAATATCATAAACTCTTCTGTCCTTAAATTCCTGAGCCTTACCATCGTTAAAGTTCTGAACAGGGCGGTAGTAGCCTGTAATACGGCTGTAAACCTCTGTTGAGTTACCGCAATCAGGGCACTCATACTCTTCACCTGCAATATAACCGTGGTTGCAGCATACTGAGTATGTTGGTGAAATTGAGTAGTATGGAAGTCTGTAGTTTTCTGCAATTTTTCTTACGATTTCTGCCGCTGCCTTCCAATCAGGAAGCTTTTCGCCAAGGAAAGCGTGGAAAACAGTACCTGATGTGTAAAGTGTATGAAGCTCATCCTGAGCATCGAGTGCTTCGAAGATATCTGCTGTGTAACCAACAGGAAGGTGTGATGAGTTTGTATAGTATGGTGTGCCGTTTTCATTAGCTGTAATAATTGCAGGATATTTTGCCTTATCGTGCTTTGCAAAACGATAGGTAGTTGATTCTGCAGGTGTAGCCTCAAGGTTGTAAAGGTCGCCGTAAAGCTCCTGGTAGTCAGAAAGTCTTTCTCTCATATGGTTGAGAACGTCCTTTGCGAATGCTTGGGTTTCTGCATGTGTCATATCCTTACGGAGCCACTTAGCATTAAGACCAACCTCGTTCATACCGATAAGACCGATAGTTGAGAAGTGGTTTGTAAATGTTCCGAGATATCTCTTTGTGTATGGGTAAAGTCCTTCATCGAGAAGCTTTGTAATAACATCTCTCTTAACCTTAAGTGAACGAGCAGAAATATCCATAAGCTTATCAAGACGCTTGTAGAATTCCTCTGCTGTTTCTGAAAGGTAAGCAATTCTCGGAAGGTTAATAGTAACAACACCGATAGAACCTGTTGATTCACCACTACCGAAGAAGCCACCACTCTTTTTACGGAGCTCACGAAGGTCAAGACGAAGACGGCAGCACATTGAACGAACATCGCTTGGCTCCATATCGGAGTTAACGTAGTTTGAGAAATACGGTGTGCCGTATTTAGCTGTCATTTCAAAGAGAAGCTTGTTATTTTCTGTTTCTGACCAGTCAAAATCACTTGTAATAGAGTATGTTGGAATCGGATACTGGAAGCCACGGCCGTGAGCATCGCCTTCAATCATAATTTCGATGAATGCTTTGTTAACCATATCCATTTCAGCCTTACAATCGCCGTAGGTGAAATCCATCTCCTTACCACCTACAATTGCAGGCATATCCTTAAGGTCAGCAGGAACAGTCCAGTCAAGAGTAATGTTTGAGAATGGAGCCTGTGTACCCCAACGAGATGGTGTATTTACACCAAAGATAAAGCTTTCAAGGCACTTTTTAACCTGCTTATAGTTAAGGTTATCTACCTTAACGAACGGAGCAAGGTATGTGTCGAAGGAGGAGAATGCCTGAGCACCTGCCCACTCGTTCTGCATAATGCCGAGGAAGTTAACCATCTGGTTGCAGAGTGTTGCAAGGTGGCTTGCGGGAGCGGATGTAAGTTTACCGGGGACACCGCCGAGACCTTCCTGGATAAGCTGCTTAAGTGACCAACCTGCACAATAACCTGTAAGCATTGAAAGATCGTGAATGTGGATATCTGCGCTACGGTGAGCGTTAGCTATCTCTTCATCGTAAACCTCTGAAAGCCAATAGTTAGCTGTAATTGCGCCTGAGTTTGAAAGGATAAGACCACCTACAGAATATGTAACTGTAGAATTTTCCTTAACACGCCAGTCAGTAACCTTAACGTAGCTGTCAACAAGCTCCTTATAGTCGAGGATTGTTGATTTCATATTACGGATTTTTTCACGGTTTTTTCTGTAAAGGATGTATGCCTTAGCAACATCTGCATAACCTGCCTGAACAAGAACAGCCTCTACACTATCCTGAATATCTTCAACCGCGATAAGGTTGTTCGAAATCTTTGATTCAAAGTGTGCTGTAACCTTGAGAGCAAGGAAATCAATGATATTGTCGTTATACTGTTTGTTACATGCTTCAAAAGCCTGTCTGATAGCAATAGCAATTTTTTCAATTGTAAATTCTGTAATCTTGCCATCACGTTTAATTACTTGATACATAATTCTCCCTCTTTCTTTTTATTTTAACGTTTTTAAAACCATTTGTATAACGGGATGTAAAACACATCCACTGAACGTTGCTAAAAGATAATAGCAGATATGTCGTACAATGTCAATAGGATATAGCACAATATATTGTGTTTTTTTGAAATTGTTTTTCAAACTAAGCACAACATATTGAATGCTTTTTGTTCATTTCTGTAGATAATGCACATACTTTTACGTTGCATTTTGTACATTATTACTTTATATTGTTTTTTTAGAAATAATCAACCACTACATCTTGTGTTTACACCCACAAGATATAGTGGTTAGTTTTTAATAATTTGTATTTTTAATGCACTATATACCTCTTAATTCTGCAGTGGGAATAAATTCTCTGACTGCAGAAAGCATCTCTTGCATTTCTGCTTTGGAAACACCCTTGCAGGTACTATCAATAAGCGTACCCGAATCTACAAAATTCTGTAAAAAATATTTTGGTGTTCCTTGCAACCATCGGGCAATACTTCGCATATCCTCAATAGTATGAAAATTTGCAGTTACAGTTGTTCTGAACTCATAGTCAACACCACTCTGTTGAAGAAGCTGTATACTCTGCTCAACCGTACTTATATCAAAGTCTTGCACACCAACTGTTTGTGCATATTTTTCTTTGCTGTTTTTTATATCCATAGCAACATAATCAACTATGCCAAGCTTAAGAATTCCCTTAAGCTTTTCAGGAAAGCTTCCGTTTGTATCAAGCTTTACGCTGACACCTGTGCACTTAAGCTCATATAAAAATCTTTCTATATCCTTTTGAAGAAGTGGCTCACCACCTGTAACAGCAACACCCTCAATTACCCCTTTACGCCTTTCAAGATGCTCAAAAATCTCTTTTTCGGTGTACTCTATATCATCCATTTCTGTTACAAGCAAGGCATTGTGGCAAAACGGACACCTGAAATTGCATCCACCTGTAAAAACAGTACACGCAACCTTGCCCGGGTAATCCAACAAGGTAAGCTTTTGAAATCCTTTTATTATCATTTATTATCACCTGAAGCAACTAATTTCTCATTTTTTATCTTTAAAGCAATCTGTAAGAAAATTATATAACACTTTTTAGTCAAGTCAACCTTTTTTACGAAAAATGCCATTTTTTACTAATCACAACGATTTTTTCAATATATGTACAATATATATAATAAAACATCTATATTTTGTGTATTTACATTTGCGAATGTTTGTGATATAATATCGTTACTAATAGTGTATACTAAACACAACTATGGAGGAATTTATCATGAAAGCAAAAAGAATTCTTGCTGTTTTGTTAGTAGCAATTATGCTTCTTGTTCCGTTTTCATCAGCTGTAAGCGCAGCAACACTTACACTTGTAAGCGGTCCAATCATCACAGCATACAAAGACACTGAATACTTCAACCCACAGGGTATTGTTGTTTCAGTAGACGGTAAAGAGGTTCCCTACACCCCTGACAACGCAAGCTTTAAGTTTGTACCGGCTCTCAACGAGCTGCTTTGTGCAACCGACCTTGTAATGATGGATGAATACAATCCTTTGTTAGATGAAAACGGTTACAAGCAGTACACAACAGATGTTGCTGTTTACTACGATGAGCAGCTTGTAGGCAAGGTTACAGTTTCTGTTAAGCACGACTGGGGCGATACAACATACTTCGACCAAACTCACCACGGCAACAATTGTAAGGGCTGTGGCATTGTAGACGAGGTTACCTTTGGTCCACACAATGTTAAACAGTACATCCCTAACGATGACGGTGGCCTTTTCATCGAGCAAAGTGAAACAGGTACTTGTGAAGACTGCCACGCAGAAATTACAAGAAAAATCCCGGGCACACACAAGTTCGAAACAATCTTCACAGGCGACTACACCGAAACAGAGAGCACAATTCTTACATATATCACAACAATTCTTGTTACACTTATTCAGTTCTTAACAGGTATTAAATAAGGAGGAAACTTTCAATGAGCAAAAAAATTATTTCAATACTCCTTGTTGCTGTTATGCTTTTCAGCTTCACAAGCGTTGCTGTAAGCGCAGAAGAACCCGTTCCTGAGGAAAAGGTTCCAGAGTATGTTATTCCATTAAAAACAAATATCAGTATCAGCGATAAAGATAAGTTCACAGGTGGCACAGGCGCACTTGTTCCTTTTAAAGTTTCTGTTGATGTTATTGACAAGGGCGTTGTTCCTATGGATGGCGCAACTGCTGAAAACAGCTATACAATCAAAGAAATTAAATGGACAGCCGGCGATGGCACACAAACAGTTTACAACGAAGAAGAGAAAGAAGCTTTCTTTGAGCTTTTAGCTCCTTACACTGTTGAGGTTGACGGCGAAGAAGTTACAAAGTACCCTGAAGGCGCTTTTGATATCAGCTTTGATATCGAATTCTCCGACAAAGAGGTTTTCGGTGAGCTTTCTTACCAAGTAATTATCGACGGCTTCTCATCTCCACCTGATATCGGTATCGACCTTGGTGGTGCAGAAATCCCAACATCAAAAACCTCATCTGTTACAAAGGTTGATTCATTCCCAACAATAAAGAGCTACAGCAACATCCATGCTTCTGACAGAATGCATTACGTAGATTCAGAATATATCGACCTTAACGGTACTTCTATTGATATCGTTACAACAGCAGATATTTCAGGTACTGTTTCTTTCGGTAATGCTTCAAAGCACGGCTTTGTTACATACCCGGATTTCGACAAGCCTCTTACAGTTGACACAAAAGAAATCGCTGTATTCTTTATGGGTATCAGACTTAGAACAATCCCTGTTGTAGTTGAGCACGATTGGGCAAACGGCCTTGTTTCAATCACAACAGATAAGTACACAGCAAACAAGCCGGGCTACCATGCAGTTGTATGTAATGGTTGTGGCGAGGCTAAGGACCCACTTCCACACAGACCAAAGCTTGCTGTTGATGAAAACGGCAACCCTGTTCTTGATGAAGAGGGCAATCAGGTTGAAGCTTGGGAATCAAATAACGATGCAACATTTACAGGCAACGGTACAGCATCAGTAGAGTGTATTGACTGTGGCGCAACCCTTACAAAGGATGTTATGGGATCTGCTCAGTTTAACACTGTTTTTGCTAACTACCATTTCCTCCTTGTTATTTTTGAGTACATCAATCTTCTTCTCAGAATCATTGGTGCTACAGGCGTTAAATAAGCTTTGATAAATTCCATAAATATAAATGACCGAGTGTTAAAAAACACTCGGTCGTATTTTTTTACGAAACAAACCTCTATATACTATTATATATAATATATAGCCGAGCAAGAATTTGCTCGGCTTAATTATTATTTTTTATTATTTCTGACTACGCCCTGCTCAACAGCAACCCTTTTAACAACCTCTGCAACCTCTGCAGCAACACACCTATCAAGAGCAGATGGAATAATATTTTCCTCATTAAGCTCATTTTGTGGTATATGGTTTGCAAGTGCATATGCAGCAGCAACCTTCATTTCATCTGTCATGGTAGTTGCACCACATTCAAGAGCGCCCTTAAATATGCCGGGGAACACAAGCACATTGTTAATTTGGTTAGGAAAATCCGAACGGCCTGTGCCCACAACCCTTGCACCTGCAGCTTTTGCCTTTTGGGGCATTATTTCGGGTGTCGGGTTTGCCATTGCAAAAACAACAGCATCGGTATTCATAGTGCCTACCATTTCCTCTGTAAGTATACCGGGTGCAGAAACACCTACGAAAACATCTGCATTTTTTATTGCAACGCTTAAATCACCTGTAAGCTTTTCGGGGTTTGTTATTGTTGCAAGAGCTTGCCTCTCTTCACCAAGAAGCTCATCGTTTTCATCAATAATTCCTCTTTTATCAACAAGCACCAGGTTTTTAGCACCTGCAGCAATTAGCATTTTAGAAATAGCTGTACCTGCTGCACCAAGACCATTCACTACAATTTTTACCGTAGCAAGGTCTTTATTTACAACCCTGAGGGCATTAATAAGCCCTGCTAAAACAACAACTGCTGTGCCGTGCTGATCATCGTGAAAAATGGGAATATCGCAAAGCTCTTTAAGCCTTCTTTCTATTTCAAAGCAACGAGGCGCTGCAATATCCTCAAGGTTAATTCCACCAAATGAGCCCGAAAGAAGATAAATTGTTCGTACAATTTCATCTACATCTTTACTTTTTATACATAGTGGAAAAGCATCTACATCGGCAAAGGCTTTAAATAATGCACACTTACCCTCCATAACGGGCATACCTGCCTCAGGGCCTATATCACCAAGGCCTAAAACTGCTGTACCATCGGTAACAACAGCCACAAGATTACTGCGCCTTGTTAGCTCAAATGATTTATTAACATCATCCTTAATAACAAGGCAAGCCTCTGCAACACCCGGAGTGTACGCTAAAGACATATCCTCACGTGTTTCTATGGGGCAACGGGCCACAACCTCTATTTTACCTTGCCATTGGTAATGCTTTTTTAAGGATTCTTCTTTAATGTCCATAGTTTAAATCAATCTTCCTTATTGGCCTGCTGCTTAAGATATGCATTTATAAATCCGTCAATATCGCCATCCATAACTGCGTTGATATTACCATTCTCGAAGCCTGTTCTGTGGTCTTTTGCAAGGGTGTATGGCATAAATACGTATGAACGAATTTGGCTACCCCAGGCAATCTCCTTTTGAACGCCCTTAATATCACTTATTTTATCAAGGTGCTCACGCTCTTTGATTTCGATAAGCTTTGATTTAAGCATACGCATAGCAACCTCACGGTTCTGATGCTGGCTGCTTTCAACCTGACAGGAGCAAACAATACCTGTAGGAATATGGGTAAGGCGAACAGCAGATGAGGTTTTGTTAACCTTCTGTCCGCCTGCACCTGATGAACGGTAAACATCCATTTTAATATCTTCAGGAGCAATATCAACCTCAATGCTATCATCAATTTCCGGCATAACCTCAAGAGAAGCAAATGATGTATGACGTCTGCCTGAAGCATCGAATGGAGAAACACGAACAAGTCTGTGAATACCACTTTCACTCTTCATATAACCGTAAGCATTTTCACCCTCAATAAGAATAACTGCAGACTTAAGACCTGCCTCATCACCATCAAGGTAGTCGAGGGTTGAAACCTTAAAGCCGTGGCGCTCACCCCAACGGTTGTACATACGGAAAAGCATTTGAGCCCAGTCCTGAGCCTCTGTACCACCTGCACCTGCATGGAAGGTAAGAATAGCGTTATTAGAGTCGTACTCACCTGTAAGCAAAGTAGAAAGCGTCATTGCATCAAGCTGTGAGATAAAGGCATCTACACTATCACGGCACTCCTGGAAAAGGCTTTCATCCTCTTCCTCATTAGCAAGGTCAATAAGGGTGAGTGTATCCTCATACATACCCTTAAGGTCCTCGTATGCCTTAATCTTATTTTTAAGCGCCGCCATATGCTGAGTAATTTTTTGTGAGCGCTGAATGTCATCCCAGAAGCCATCCTTCGCACTCTCCTCTTCAAGCTGAGC
Organism: Acutalibacteraceae bacterium; assembly: GCA_045532505.1. Classification (GTDB taxonomy): domain Bacteria; phylum Bacillota; class Clostridia; order Oscillospirales; family Acutalibacteraceae; genus DTU089. The sequence continues at coordinate 23,965 of JAZSGB010000007.1, forward strand.
AACCTCTTCTACCATCTTTTTAAGACCAAGAGCCTCTGCAAGGTCTATAAGCTTATCCTCATAACCAATGAGCTCAAGGCGTAATTCTTCAAATTGAAGCATAATAATATTCCTTTCAGTTAATAAATCTGTTAAATACATATTTTTACAAATAATTATTATACCTTAATATATTAAATATGTAAAGGAGAAATTGTTTTAAATTAAAAATTCAAAATGCAAAAGTAAAAATTGAGGAACGCTTTGCGTTATAACCTTCGCAAGAATTAGGATAGAACAATCGTAAGGGACGGATTTCAGCCGTCCCGCTTTGTTTTTATTGTTAAGTGGGCGGGCTACAATCCCGCCCTTACAGTTGTTCTATCCAACTGAAGAATAACAACAGAAATGGTACCACCCACCATTTTTCGAGATTTGGATGAAGAACGACGGCTTGACTTCGAAGCTGTATAAAGATACTGCGAGAAGGCAAGACAAGGTTATTCGCCAAAGCTCGGAAAAACATACAAAGACCTCCACAAACCAACCTTTTTTCGAGATTTGGATGAAGAACGATGGCTTGACTTCGAAGCTGTATAAAGATACTGCGAGAGGCAAGACAAGGTTATTCGCCAAAGCTCGAAAAAACATACAAAGAACTCCACAAACCAATCTTTTTTCGGGATTTGGATGAAGAACGACGGCTTGACTTCGAAGCTGTATAAAAATACTGCGAGAAGGCAAGACAAGGTTGTTCGCCAAAGCTCGGAAAAACATACAAAGACCTCCACAAACCAACCTTTTTTCGAGATTTGGATGGAGAACGAGGGCTTGACTTCGAAGCTGTATAAAGATACTGCGAGAGGCAAGACACGGTTATTCG
>JAZSGB010000008.1:0-26862 GCA_045532505.1 Acutalibacteraceae bacterium
AAAAATTTGTTTCGCTATAATTGTTTCTTTATGTGTTTTTATTAGATATTTATGAAGTTTTACAATTCTTGCTGCAAAATCAATAGTTTTGTCTACTAAAATATTTTCTTTCATTATTTACACCTCACAAGAATAATAGCACAAATTAAAGAAACAATCAATTATTCATTATTCATCAGCGAAGCGACTTCAATGTTCATTATTCATTAAAAAGTCGCAGGAGTAGGAATGAATAACGAATGATGAATATTGAATAATGAATAATACAAAAATAAAAGTCGCAAACTTACGCTTGCGACTTTTATTTTTGGCAGGGATGGCGAGGTTCGAACTCACGGATGACGGAGTCAAAGTCCGTTGCCTTACCGCTTGGCTACATCCCTATATTAAAATAGCCAAACTGCAAACTGTGTAGTCTGAAGTTTGACATGCTAAAAAATGGGGTGGATGATCGGAATCGAACCGACGACCTCCAGGGCCACAACCTGGCACTCTAACCAACTGAGCTACATCCACCATATTTTTGGCACGGATGGAGGGGCTCGAACCCCCGACCTACTGCTTAGAAGGCAGTTGCTCTATCCAACTGAGCTACATCCGCACACTGTGGAGCGGGTGATGGGAATCGAACCCACACGACCAGCTTGGAAGGCTGGGATTCTACCATTGAACTACACCCGCATAGTGCTACGCAACGAAAGATATTTTATCATAACACTACCTTGATGTCAAGGTTAATTTTGCAAATTATATAAAAATTTTCATCGATTTTCGGAAATATCTTATTATATTATTTTTCCGGTGCAGCAATCATTTTCAACGCCATCAATTGCAACCTTGAGTATTTTACCTTGCAAATCACAATTACCGTAAACCTTAATTGGCGTATAGTTTTCTGTATAGCCTTCAGAGTAACCATTCTTATACACCTCAAAAAGAACGTTGACGTTTTTTCCAATTTGGTTTGTAAGGTATTCTTTTCTATGCTTGTCTGTTAATACAGAAAGCTGAGAGGCTCTATCATCCTTTGTGGCATTCGTTAATTGCTCCATTCTTGCAGCAACTGTGTTTTCTCTTACAGAGTAGGGGAATATGTGAGCTTTTTCAAATTTTATTCTTTTACAGAATTCCATAGTTTCCTCAAAATCTTCTTGTGTTTCTGTCGGAAAGCCTACAAGGATATCTGTTGTTATTGTTGCATCGGCAAAGGTTGAACGAAGCTTCTTAACTAAGTTTTCATAGTATTCTGCAGTATAGTGTCTGTTCATTTTTTTCAATACATTGTTACAGCCACTTTGAACAGAAATATGGAACTGTGGGCAAAGCTTCGTTATTTTTGAAAGACTTTCTATCATTTCGTCAGTAATATGGTCAGGTTCAAGTGAGCCTAATCTTACGCGTTCTATTGTATCGTATTTCTCTGCTAAGCTTAAGGCGTCAGGCAGGCTGTAAGGAGTGTTCTTGCCGTAGTCGGATAAATTAATGCCTACAAAAACAATCTCTCTGTAACCGTTTTGTGCAAGGCTTTTAAGCTCCTTGTCAATATCCTCAAGTGTTTTTGAACGTGAACGACCTCTTGCTGTAGGTATAAGACAATAACTGCAAAATCTGTCGCAGCCATCTTGTATTTTTAAAAACGCTCTTGTGTGTCCGTCAAACCTGGTTATACCTGTGCTAACAAGCTCATCGCCTGTTTTATGCTCGCTATACATATTAATATATGTATTGTTTGCAAGGTATTTGTTAAGTGCATCAATTATCTTGGAATTGCTTTTGTTTCCAAGTAAAATATCAACCTCAGGTAAATCATTAATTATATGTGGCTCTGCCTGTGATGCGCAGCCTGTGAGTACAACAATGCTGTTTGGATTTTGTTTTTTAAATCTTCTTACAGCCTGTCGTGTTTTTCTTACACTTTCGGCAGTAACAGTACAGGAGTTAACAATTATTATATCAGCTTCGTTAACAGCCTTTGTAGCCATATGGCCATTGCTTTCCAAAAGCTCAAGCATCTCTTGTGTTTCGTATTGGTTAACCTTGCAACCAAGCGTATAAAAATAAACCTTCATTGTTACTCCTTAATATAAACCCTTCGCTTAATAAAAATCACTCCCAAATTTCTTTGGGAGTGAAATTATATCATATTAATATGATTAGTGCAAGTTATAACAACCTACTTATCTTGCGAGAACGCCTTTGTCTGCAATTTCTGAGAAGCCGTAGCCCGGTCCGAAGATACCTGTAATGATATCTTCAAATGTACCTGCAAGGGCTGTAAGGAGTGCATCTGTTGAGTTATCTTCCTCAGGAAGCTCGCCGTTGTGGCCAACTCTGTAGATAGCATCGTCAATTCTCTGTGTAGCAGCTTCAGCAGCGATTGGCTCGCAGTTAACTGTATCGTTAAGGAGGGCGAGACACTCTCTGTATGCTTCGATAAGCTCATCCATATCTGCCTGTGAGCATACAAGCTCGTTGCCTTGGAGGTCTACTGTCTTACCGTTGTTGTAGTTTGTAATGAGGCATTCAGCATCCTCAAGTCTCCAACGGCGAATATCTCTTGTGTTACGGTTGCCGTTAAACTGAGGGAAGTTAGCGTCATCGTTTACGCTCTTGATTTCACCTGTGATAAGTCTACCGATAAGTGAAATAACAACGTCGTTTCTACCAACCTCGTGGTACTGGCCGTGGAAGAGCCATGTTGTTTCAGGGAAAGCACAGTCTGTAACATCAATGCTTCCGTCAGGGGAGATGATTCTTGTATCATCAAAAAGAATCTCGTCAGGAAGAACTGTGCCTGCCTTAGCATACATATTTGGCTTACCAAGTGTTGTTGAGTCAATATCAATAATACCGTCACTGTTTGTTGTGTCGGATGATCTCATAGCACCGAAGAAGTTGTAATCCTGCTCTGCATAGCTAAGGTCGTAGCAAGCTACGTTGTGAACAAGGTTGCCATTTGTGCTTGCAAATGCTTTAAGGTTAGCTACAAGGTTAACTCTTGCAGTCTGGAAATCGTCAAGCTTCTTTGCAAGCTCTGCACATTCAGGGTCGCCCCAAATTTCATCGTAGTACATTGCCTTAACATCTTCAAAACGGTCTGTAGGAATCATAGCCCAGAACTGTGGACAGTAGAGCATAAGTGTTTCTACAATGCCGTCAACTGCACCTGAAAGGATTGAATAAACAACCTCTTTAGGCATAATCTTAAGCGCAACGTTAATTAAGTAACCGAGAGCCTTGTTGTCAGCGTTTGTTTCCATAACCATTGGAAGGAAATCGTTAAAGAAGAACTCTTCGTATTCCGGATGCTCAGGGTCATTGATCTTAAACTCTCTGAGATAGAAGTCGCCCATAACGTCTGTACCCTGTAAGCAGGAAACAACGTTAACGATTCTGTTAACATCTGTGTAGCCTGTGTCCTTGTAAAGGTCCATATAAGCTGTAAGGATAGTACCACCGAGAGAAATTGTAACGATGTTTACTTTATCAGCACCCTGCTGCTCTTTAACGAACTGAATATAGTCATTAAGTCCTCTTGCTGACTCGAGTGGGTCACCAATAAGAGGGAAAGCGTAAAGGTAAAGTGAGTTTTCGTCTACAATTGCCTTTTGATAAACCTTACCTGTTGTAACGTCAACAGTATCCTCTGTAAGAGTTTTCATAGGAATCATTCTGTAGAAGTAATCTCTGTCATCTTCAGTCATTTTGCCAACAGGCTGGTCATAATAAACAGTTTTAAGGTTGTTTACAGGCTCGCCTTTTTTGTTTGATGCCTGAATTGAGAAAACCTCTTTAACAGTATTTGCAGCACCTCTGCGAAGGTTGCCATTCTTATCGTTTTGGTTGATAAGTGAGGTTGCAAGTGGTGCAGCAAGGTGATTCACAACAGTAGGAACGATGCTGCTTGAATCAAGAATGAGAAGACCACCTGAAAGCTCTTCACCGTTTGCATTGTATGCAGGGTCGCCGTTTTCATCTGCAACGTAAGAGATAGACTGGCTGATACCCGGAATAACAATTGTTGGGTAAACAGTTGCATCTGCCTTACCTGCAAGAAGAGGCTTGGAAGTGCCGGAGAAGAAATCCGGTGTGTTCTTCATGAGTTCGATTGCTTCCTCGATGCTGTCTGCATTGAGAATAGCTGATGCGTTTAAATTGAGTATGCTTGTGATACCTACAGCACCTACAGAAAGTGTTAATACAACTGCAAGAACAATAGATATTACGCGTCTGCTTGTCTTTTTCATAGAAAAAGCTCCTCCCTAGTTATAATACAGAAATAATATACCACAACAAGAAAAAAATTACAATATATATTAGTATATTTTTTTCAACAAAAAGAAGTTCTCATATTTGTTGACATTGATGCTAAAGAAATATATAATCTTTACATAAAAATAATCGGTCGGAGGAAAAAGCATGGCCTTTTTAACTGCATATATAGGTACAATAATATTTGTTTTCGGTACTGTAATAGGTAGTTTTTTGAATGTGTTAATTTACAGGCTGCCTATCGGTATGGATTTTAAAAAAGGTAATTCCATTTGCCCCAACTGCAAGCATCAGTTAAATTGGAAGGATTTATTCCCACTTTTCAGCTGGATTTTTTTAGGTGGCAAGTGCCGTTATTGCAAAGCACCAATCTCTAAGCAGTATCCAACTGTTGAAGCACTTAACGGTATAGCATATCTTCTTTCTTATTTATTCCTCACAGGTGGCAACGGTATTGAGGGTCTTAACCTTAAGCTTGTGGGTTATATGATGTTTGCTTCAGCTCTTATAGTTGTTACCTGGGTCGATTTTAAGCATCAGATTATTCCCGATTCTATGTGGGTAACAATTCTTATTGGTGGCTTATTTATTATTTTGCATACATATCTTGCAGGTGAATTTACAAAAACCTGGATTATTTCAAGAATAATCGGTTTCTTTACAGTTTCCGGCTTGTTTTTCCTTGTTGCTCTCATCACAGGAGGAAGAGCAATGGGTGGTGGCGATATAAAGCTTATGGCAGCTGTTGGCCTTGTTTTAGGCTGGAAAGCAGTTATTATTGCCTTGTTTATGAGTGCAATATTAGGCGTTATTTTCTCTATAGGCAGAAAAATTATTTCAAAAGAAGAAATGAAGGGTGTAATTCCTTTTGGTCCTTTCCTTGCATTAGGCTCCGTAATCAGCGCCTTTGTTGGTGAGAGCATACTAAACGCCTATCTTAATATGTTTAACATTTAACATTCATTAAACTCCTTTGCTTTGCATATTCTTTTTATGAAAAGATGTGTACAAAGGAGTTATGTTATGTTTGTTTTAACCTTACCCTCAAAAAAACTTAAAGTTTTTTTAGGAGTTTTTTTAATTAGTGTAGTTCTGTGTTTTTCAGCAGCCTTGCTTATCAGAAGTGCAGGTACCAATAATGCAGAAAATACCGTTTTAAGTGTCAATAACAGTGTATCGGGCAACGAGCAGGTGCTTGAATTTATTTCAAACTTTGGTTGGGAGGTTGCAAACGAGCCTGACGAAATAAGGGAAATTGTTATCCCTGTTGAATTTGACGAGGTGTACAAAAAATACAACGAAATTCAGCTTTCTCAAGGCTACGATTTAACAAAATATGCAGGTGAAAGAGTTAAAAATTGGACCTTTACCGTGCTTAATTATCCCGGGTATGAAAATGCAGAGTTTATAAAAATTAACATATTAATCTGTGATGATGTTGTAATTGGTGGAGATGTTTGCTCTGTTAAATTAGATGGCTTTATGCACGGATTTGTAAAGGAATAGAAATGGAAAAGAAAGACAGGATTGATAAAATAATAGCTTCACAGGGTCTTGCCTCACGCAGTGAGGTTAAGGCTATGGTCAGGCGTGGCGAAATAACCCTTAACGGTGTTGTGGTTAAGGATTGTGCCATAAAAGCAAGCTATAGCGATGTTATCTGTGTAAAAGGCGAAAAATTAAGCCAAACCAAGTACACATACATTATGCTTAACAAACCACAAGGTGTTGTAAGCGCTTCTACAGACAGCAGAGATAAAACTGTTGTTGATATTTTGCCCGATGAGTTGAAAAGAAAAAATCTTTTCCCGGCAGGCAGGCTCGATAAGGATACAGTAGGCTTTTGCCTTATTACGGATGATGGTGAATTTGCCCATAATATTCTTTCACCCTCAAAGCATGTAACTAAAACCTATATTGCAAGGCTTTCCAATCCGATAAATTATGAGAAATCTAAAAAAAGCTTTTCAGACGGTGTGATTTTAGCTGACGGAACAGTTCTTCTTTCAGCAGTGCTTGTAGAGCTAGAAGCAGGGGACAAGCCATTGTACAAGGTTATAATTAAGCAGGGTAAATATCACCAGGTAAAAAAGATGTTTTTAACATGTGGGGCAGAGGTTATAATGCTTAGGCGCACAGCTATAGGTGGCTTGCCCCTTGATGAATCTTTAAAGGAAGGCGAAGCAAGGCTTATTACTGAGCAGGAGTTAAATTCTATTGTTGAAAATGACGAAAGAATATAATAGGTAAATTTTGTGTTTTTTTGCATTTAAACCAATAAACTTTGTCGAAAAACTAACATTTTGCATAAAAAAATTTGAAAAATATAAAAAAAGCACTTGCAAAATGGGGTAAAGTTGTGTATTATGTATAACAGTTAAATGGTCAATTTGATAAATATTCGGAGGTCATAGTATGTCCAACAGATTATTTCAAGGTATAATTCACGAGATGCGCGATGTTGTTGATAGAACAATCGGTGTTATTGATGAATCAGGTGCAGTTATTTCCTGTAGTGATTTAGGCAGAATAGGCGAGGTTAGGACAAGCAACCTTGTTTCAATTTTCTCATCCTCAACACCTGTTGCAAGCGAAGGCTATTTCTATCAGTCATTCGGTACACATATGCATCCTGAATACGCTGTCTTTGTTGAAGGTGAAGATGCAGCAGCGCAAAACTACATAGGTGTTCTCGGCGTATCTCTTTCAAGCATTAAAAAGTATTACGATGAAAAGTACGACAGAAGCAATTTCATCAAAAACATAATTCTTGATAATATCCTTCCCGGCGATATTTATCTTAAAGCTCGTGAGCTTCATTTCAATAACGAAGCTTCAAGAGTTGTTCTTCTTATCAGACTTACTGAAAAGAATGATGTCTCTGTTTATGATGTTATTCAAAACCTCTTCCCTGATAAAACAAAGGATTTTGTTATTAATATCAGCGAATCAGATATTGCCCTTGTTAAAGAGGTTAAGAGCGATATTGACAGCAAAGACCTTGAAAAGCTTGCTCGTTCAATTTCCGATTCTCTTTCTTCAGAGTTTTATACTCATGCACTTGTTGGTATCGGTACACCGATTGTTGGTGTAAAAGACCTTTCTCGTTCATTTAAAGAGGCTCAGGTTGCTCTTGAGGTTGGTAAGGTGTTCGATACAGAGCGTAACATCGTCAGCTATGACCACCTCGGTATTGCAAGACTTATTTATCAGCTTCCAATCACTCTTTGTGAGATGTTCCTTAAAGAAATTTTTAAGGTTGGCTCAATCGAAACACTTGACCAAGAAACATTGTTTACAATTCAGCGCTTCTTCGAAAACAACCTTAACGTTTCCGAAACATCAAGAAAGCTTTTTGTACACAGAAATACACTTGTTTACCGTCTGGAAAAAATCATAAAGCTTACAGCCCTTGATTTAAGAGAGTTTCTCGATGCAATAGTATTTAAGGTTGCTCTTATGGTTAAGAAATACCTTGATGCTAATCCTGTAAAATATTAATAAAAAGTAAATTAATTATGAAATAGCACATTTTTTATTACAAAAGGGTTACATTTTGTAATAAAATGTGCTATTATTATTTTCGTTGAAAAATATTAAGCAAAAAAATAAGGATTTGGGTGTTAACTTTGATTAAATTCGAAAACGTAACAAAGGTTTATACCGAAACCGATACAAAAGCACTTAGCAACTTCAGCCTGCAAATCGAAAATGGCGAGTTTGTTTTTATTGTCGGTTCTTCGGGTGCAGGTAAAAGTACCTTGCTTAAGCTTATTATGCGAGAAGAGGTACCTACAAGTGGTACAATTGATATAAACGGATATGACCTTAATTCTATGAAAAAACGAGATATTCCGTATTTCAGAAGAACTATGGGTATTGTTTTCCAGGATTTCCGTCTTATACCAAGTATGAATGTTTACGATAACGTCGCATACGCTATGCGAGTTATAGGCTCTCGTGAAAGCGCTATAAGAAAGCGTGTTCCGTATTTACTCGGTCTTGTGGGTCTTAACTCTAAGGCAAGGTCAAAGCCTAACCAGCTTTCCGGTGGTGAGCAGCAGCGTGTTGCACTTGCAAGAGCCTTGGCAAACAATGCAAGTATGATTATTGCCGATGAGCCAACAGGTAACGTTGACCCTAAAATGTCATACGAAATTGTTGACCTGTTGAATCACATTAATGCAGACGGTACAACCGTTATTATGGTTACACACGATTTGCATCTTGTAAAAACCTTTAACCACAGGGTTATTACAATAAAAAATGGTTCAATTGAATCCGATTGCCCTGATGCATCACACATTGACGTAGAGCCATATTCTTTTGAGAGTCCTGAGGATTCAATAGGTACTTACTTCCTCGAAGAGAGTGGAGATGATTTGGATTATCTTGTTCAAAATTATGCAGCAGAGTCTGATGAAGCTGAAGTTTCGTTAAGGCAGGGTAATGCAGGCAGCGAGGAGGGTGACGAATAATGAAGGGTGCAAGTATGGCATATCTTACCCGTGAAGGTGTAAGAAATATATGGGTTAACAGATTACTTTCTCTTGCAACGGTAGTTGTTCTTGTTTCCTGCCTTATTATTGTAGGTAGTGGTACACTTCTCTTTTTAAACATTAACTCCGTTCTTGACTTGATTGAGGACCAAAACGTTGTAATGGTCTATATTGAAGATGAGGCTACTGAAGCACAAACAGATTCATTAAAGGTTTCGCTTCTTGCAATGGATAATGTAGAAGACGATATTGTTTTTGTTTCACGAGAAGAGGCCTTTGAGCGTCAAAAAGAAACCTACGGTGATAATGCTGCTATTCTCGACGGTCTTTCACCAACTATTTTACCAAATGCTTATAAGGTTAAGGTTGCAGACCTTACAAGGTTCGATGAAACCTGTAATCAGATAAAGGCTTTGCCTTACGTTTTACAAATTCACGAAAACAGTGAGCTTGCAGGTAAAATTTCCGATATTCGCAACGCTGTAACTTATATCAGTATAGGTATTGTTGCAATTCTTTTCTTTGTTTCACTGTTTATAGTATCAAATACTATTCGTATTACCATATTTAACAGACGCCTCGAAATAAGCATTATGAAGGCTGTTGGTGCAACAAATTCCTTTGTTCGTTGGCCGTTTATGGTGGAGGGTGTGCTTTTAGGAGTACTTTCTGCTCTTGTTGGTTTAGGCCTACAGTACGGCTTGTATCAGCTTGCTTCAATTTGGCTTGGTGATATTATGTCAATGCTTGGTGGCAGCGTTATTAAATTTAGCGACCACATAGGCTTATTGCTTGGTATGTTTGCATTTGTCGGTATATTCATCGGTGCATTCGGTAGTATAATTTCTCTTAACAAATATTTAAAGGAGCACAGCAATGTTGTTGAAAGCAGTATATAAACCTACAAAAGCATTAAGTGTTTTTCTTGCGTTTGTAATATTTTTTAGTGCTTTGTCTGTTTCGGTATTTGCTTTAACTGATGCCGAAAAGCAAGAATATAAAAATCAAATTGAAGAAATTAAACAGCAAATTGCCCAGAATCAGCAAAAAATTGATGCTCTTGATGAGGAAGCATCTCAGTACGATGGTGAAATTTCTGCTTTACAAAGCAAAATAGATGTCTTGCAGGACCAAATTGATTTGTACAACCGGGAAATTGCCTTGATTGATGCTGATATAGATAGAGTAAATGCTCAGATTTCTAATGTAGAAAAAGAAATTGATGAACTTAATAATCAAGTAAAAGAATTAGATTTACAGGTTGTTGAGCTTGAGCAAGAAAAAGCAGATACCTATGTGCTTCTCGGTGAGAGGATCCGAGCAACATATATGTCAGGTGCAAGCACACCACTTGAGTTTATACTTACATCTAACGATTTTGAATTTCAGGTATACCTTGAAAGAGTTGAGCTTTTGCAGCGTATAGCTGAAAACGACGATAAAATCGTTAAACAGCTTGAGCAGAGCATAATCGACATTGGCAAAAAGGTTGCTGAAATTGAAGATGTTAAGAAACGACTTAACGTTAAAATTGCAGAATTAGATGAAGCCAAGCTTGAGTATGAGGAGAAAAAGCAGGAGCAGGTAGATGCCCGTAAGGTTATTGAGGATTCCGAGGCTCTTATTCAAAAGGATTTGGATAAGGTTATGGCAATAGTTAATAAGCTTGATGCCCAAAGTGCTGAGTACCAGGCAGCTATTGATAAGCGTGAGGATGCAATTCTTGAGCTTGAAAATAAGCTGGCAGATAAAAATACACACTACGGCTCAGGTGTAGTTGACGGTGATATGGTTTGGCCTTTGCCTTATGAGGATACCTATATTTCTTCAAGCTTTAAGTGGCGTTGGGGTAAGCAGCACAATGGTATCGACACCTGCCGTTGGTCAGGTACTCACGGTGCAGATGTTATTGCTGTTAAGGCAGGTACTATTGAGGTTGCTAACTGGGGCTACGGTGGAGGCTACGGCAACTATGTTGTTGTTAACCACGGAAACGGTGTTCTCACTTATTATGCTCATCTTTCTAATATTACAGTTAGTGTTGGTCAAAGGGTTAGCCAGGGCACAGTAATTGGCCAGGCAGGTAATACGGGCTACTCCTTCGGTGCACACCTTCATTTTGGTATTATGATTAACGGTAGCTGGAAAAACCCTGTAGATTACCTTACAAGGTATACTCCGGGTGGAAAATATATTGAAGCAACCGACTGATTATTACAAAATATTCGCTCTCTCTTTTGTATTATTAAAAGAGGGAGCGTTGTTTTGTGTTAGTAATAAAATTAATTGAAAATACGAGTGAAGGTAAATTTCGCCTTTTTAAAAAGAAGAAAAATCAGACTATAACTAAAAAAGAAGGCTTCATTTGCTGTAATGAGGTCTTTAGTGTTGTTGAGGTAAGCAAAGAATCACTTGACTCAGCAGAATTTAAAGCCTTGCTTAACAGGTATTCAGGTGCAGTCATTTTTCCGAAAGTGCTTGAAAACAATGAAAAAATAAAAAAATATTTATTCGATGCGTTCTTGTATTACAGCAGGGCTTATCTATCGGCGATTACTGTTTATTTAAAGGCAAATGGTGAGGATAAGGTTTGTGTTTACATTGATAATTTTCGGTTTTGCAGGGAATGGGTTGAGCTTGCCGGTGTTTGCAGAAGCTTAGTGATTATGGGTGCACCTAATGCTGAGCTTAAGAGATTTTGCGAGTTTTGCAGGGTAGAGCTTGGCTTAGTGCCACAAATAAATGATGATTCATTGTTAACAGAGGCTTATGTAAAGGTAAATTTAAACAATCTGAATATTATAGACGGATATATTACGCTTGATAAAGGTAAAAACGAGGTAGAGCTTTATCCCAATGCAAGATATTTCGCTGAAAATGAAAATGTGAAAAAATTAGTTGAAATGGGAATTGCTAAAAATACGGCTTGTGCAGCAGTACAGGTTGTACCGTTTAAAAAGATATATCTGAATAAGTAATAAAGCCATTAATATATTGCTTGACTTTTGCGCTTTAATTAACTATAATAATACGTAATGTTTTAATGAAAATTAACCTTGGAGGATATATTATGGCACAAGAAGTTTATTTAACCAAAGAAGGTCTTGAAGAGCTTAAAGCTAAGCTTGAGGTTCTCAAGGCAAGCCGTTCCGAAATTGCTGAAAAGCTTAAAACAGCTCGTTCTTTTGGTGACCTTTCAGAAAACAGCGAATACGATGAAGCAAAGTCAGAGCAGGCTAAGCTTGAGGCAGAAATCAACGATATCGAGGCTATCCTTATGAGAGCAGTTATTGTTGAAGAAGATGCAAGCAATGCAGAGGTTGTTCACATTGGTTCTATTGTTACAATAAAATCAACAGCTAAGGGCTCTGTAGAAAGAACCTTTACTATTACAGGCTTTGCACAGGCAGATTCTATTCAGGGCAAAATTTCCGATGAATCTCCTGTAGGTAAGGCTCTTATGGGTCATAAGGTTGGCGATAAGGTTGTTGTAGAAGCTCCAAGTGGTGCAGTTACATACAAAATTACTAAGCTGGATAATGGCAAATAAGCAAAATTTATATTAAAATGGGCTGTAAAAACTGAAAGTTTTACAGCCCATTTTTCTATTAATAGTTTTTATTCTACATTGTTGTTTGATGTTTCCAGCATATCGTTTTCTCTGAATAAGAGAGAAATACACCAAATACCTGCAAGGGCAACTATCACATAGATGATTCTTGACATAATTGCGGCCTGTCCACCAAATAACCAAGCCACTAAATCAAATTTGAAAAGACCGATACTTCCCCAGTTAAGCGCACCGATTGTAACAAGTATCAAAGCTATTCTGTCCAGCATACATTATTCTCCTTTCATTGATTTCTTGTAGTAGTATTCTCTAAAAATATCAAAATATACAATTAAGTACGATTTATAGGCTTAATAAACAAAAAATTATATTTTAAAATATGTGGTTGTATGTTATTATATATTTATAAATTATCTATTTGGAGGATTTTATGCTTCATTTTATTAAAGGCAGAGCAGGTAGTGGAAAAACAAAGCTGCTTCGTGAAATCATAAATAATAAAATTGATACAGAGGGTGGCAATTTGCTGCTTCTTATTCCCGAGCAGTTTTCTTTTGAAACAGACCGTACTATGCTTAAATTTCTTGGAGCAAAAAAGCATAAGGCTGTTGATGTAACCAGCTTTGAAAGACTTGCTCTTTCAACCCTTAAAGATTTTTCTGCCTTAAAAAAAAGGTCCGTAAACGGTGGTGTAAGGGCAGCATTAATGAGTGAAGCATTGCAGTCTTTAGAGGGTAGAATTAATGTGTTTTCATCACAAAAAACTGTGTTTTCAGCATTAAGTCCCCTTGTTGAGCTTTGCAATGAACTTAAGTATTGCCGAATTACGGGTGATACATTAATAAGTAAAACTGATTTGGTTGAAGAGGGCTTTTTAAAAGAAAAGCTCAAAGATTTATATTTAATTAACGAAGCATACACAGCCTTGCTTTCACAAAACTATTTTGATGATACAGAGGCTGTTGAGTTGCTTTGTGAGTATGCCCTTGAAAACGGAACCTTTAAAAACAAAACTGTTTTTTTTGATGGCTTCAGAGCGTTTTCCAAGCAGGATGCAGAATGCTTTAGTATTATATTGAGCCAGGCAAAGGATGTTTATGTAACTCTTTGTACAGATGAAAATATTGGCAGATACACCTCATTTTACTATGTTAAAGAGTTTGAAAAGACATTAAGAGGTATTGCTGCTAAAAACAGTATTACTGTAACCGAAACATATTGCGCACAGTCTGCAGATGCATTTTCATCAGATATTTTTCAGCTTGAACAAAACCTGTTTTCATCACGCAAAACAGAAGCTTTGCCAACAGATGGTAGCGTTTCTGTCGTAAAGTGTATAGATAAAGCCGATGAGTGTAAATACGTTGCTTCAGCCATAAAAAAATTAATTCGTTCGGGTAAATACAGGTGTAGAGATATTGCTGTTATTGAAAGGCAGGCAGGTAGCTATAAAGAGCTGCTTTCAGAGGAGTTAAAAGCTCTCGATATTCCTGTTTTTGAAGATAGCAGACGCTCTCTCAAATACGAAGCATTGTTTGTTTATGTTTCCTCTGTATTAGCTTGCGTAACACAAGGCTTAAATACAGAAAATATAATGACATATTTAAAATCAGGCTTAAGTGGATTAAGTGTTACAGAGATCTCTCGTCTTGAAAAATATGCACTTATGTGGAATGTTGGCGTTGGTGCCTGGAGGGATGGCTTTACAATGCATCCTGATGGCTTTGGAATTGAGTTTGATGACAGAGCCCATTCAACCCTTGATGAAATCAACAAAGCTCGTAAAAAGGCTGTTTTGCCCTTGCTTAAGCTGAAAAAGGATTGCGAGGATAAAACCTGTAAGGAAATAACAGCACTTGTTTATAGCTTTATAGATAACGAAGGCATTAAGCACAGACTATTTGACCTGTATACCTCATTGAATGAAAGTGGCTTCCCCGTGGAAGCGAACAGACAAGCTGTTTCGTGGGATGTTTTTGTTGAGCTGTTAGATGAAATGGCAGCCCTCGGTGCAGATAGTGTAATGACACTTTCCCGTTGGTTTGAGCTGTTTGCAATATTGGTTGATTCAGGCGAAATTGGTGAAATACCTCAAGGACTTGATGAGGTTAAAATCGGTAATGCAGAAAGAATACGTACCGAAAAGCTTAAAGTTGTTTTCTTGGTTGGTGTTAATAAAAACGAGTTTCCGCTTGTTGCTGTTAAAGGTGGCATTTTAACCGATGCTGACAGGGTTTGTCTTACAAATCTCGGCCTTGAAATTAAACCACCATATAAAGATAGCTTGGATGAAGAATACTTTATTTGCTATTGTGCAGCCACAGCAGCCTCTGAAAAGCTTTATTTAACATACCGTAGTGTAGATGCCGATGGTAGCGAAAGTCTGCCATCCGAAATTATCGGCACGGCAATTAGCTCTATAGAGAATGTCAGATGTATTTCAACTGCAGATTTAGACCCTGTAGAGTATGTTGAGAGTGAGGATTCGGCATTTTCGTTATTGGCTAAAAATTATAAATTAAACAATGAGCTTCGTTCTACCCTGTTAATGTATTTCCAAAATAAACCTCACTTTGCAGGTAAAATAAAAGCACTTGATGCCGTTGCAGGTAAAAGAGATTACAGCTTTTCTGATTCAAGCATTTCTACAAGCCTTTTTAAAGAAAATATTTATTTATCTGCAAGCAAAATTGAGCAGTACCATAACTGTCCGTTTTCGTACTTTGTAAGATATGGTTTAAATGCAGAGCCATTACGTGTTGCCGAGCTTGACCCTGCACAAAGTGGTACGGTTATTCACCTTGTAATGGAAAAAATTCTTCAAAAATATCCTGACGGAGAATTTCCCGGTGTTAGCGATGAAGCTCTTCGTGTTGATGTTGAAGAAGCTTTAGATGAATATATCGAAACAAAAATGGGTGGTAAGGCTGATAAATCAAAAAGATTTATGTACCTTTACAACCACCTTGTAGAAACCTGTATGGCAATTCTTTCAAGGCTTAAGCAAGAATTCAGTACAGGCAGCTTTGTTCCTTGTGGCTTTGAGGTCGGCATAGGTGAAGGTGATATTCCACATTACGAGGTGGAGCTTGACAACGGCAAGGCTATGATAAAGGGCTCTGTTGACAGGGTGGATATATTAACTAAGGATGGCATCAGCTACATCAGAATAATAGACTACAAAACAGGTAAAAAGGAATTTAAGCTTTCCGAATTGTTTGACGGTCTAAATGTTCAAATGGTTTTATATTTAATGGCGTTAGAGAAAAATGCTAAACACGTTTACGGTGAATTTTTACCTGCAGGTGTGTTGTACCTTCCTTCAAAAATAGGCTTATCCGATTATCTTAAAAAGCGCTCACCGGCTGCCGAAGAGATTGCACACCAAAGGAAGGTTTGCGGTAAGCTTTCGGGTATGGTGCTTGAAAGCCTTGTTGTGCTCAATGGTATGGGTGCTATAGACTCTCCCGAATACTTCCCTGCAGGGTACGATGAAAAGAAAGAAAGGTTTACCGGTAATACCTATTCAAGCAAGCATTTTCGTAGCCTTTCCCGTGTTATTGACGGTAAAATTAAAGCTATGGGTGATGCCTTGCATTCGGGTAACGTTCCTGCAATACCAACAGGGGAAAAAGATGAGGGTAAAATGTGTAAATATTGCTCCTACAGAGCAATTTGTGGTTATGAAATCGGCGATGAAATCCGAGAAATACAAAAGCTTTCTCACGCCGATGCGCTTAAAGCCTTAGGAGGTGATTACAATGAGTAAAACCCAATGGACACCTAATCAGGAATCAGCCATAAAAGCACGTGGTATGCAGGTCTTAGTATCTGCTGCAGCAGGCTCGGGTAAAACAGCTGTTTTAACCGAAAGGGCTAAAAATATAGTTATGGATACTGCCGAGCCTTGTGGTGTTTCGGAAATACTTGTTGTTACCTTCACAAGGGCAGCTGCAGGCGAAATGAAGGATAGAATTTATAAGGCTATTAACGAAGCTTGTGAGGGTAGTGGCGAAACAAACGCCTATCTTCGTGAGCAGTTAGCCTTGCTTCCGTTGTCAGATATTTGTACAATGGATGCCTTCTGTTCAAAAATTGTAAAAGAAAATTTCGCAAGGGCAGGGGTCAGCCTTGATTTTTCGCTTCTTGACGAAAAGGATTCGGCTGAGTTGCTTAAAATTGCAGTTGATTCAGTCGTTGAGCAGCTTTATGAAGAGGGCTCCGAGAGCTTTATGAGGCTTACATCAATGCTTGTTAGCGAAAGGAACGATAATAAGCTTACCGATATAATTTTAGAGCTTTATAGGTATTCTCGCTCATATCCGTCTCCCAGCGTGTGGCTTGATTCACTTATTGATTCCTTTTCACCGGAAAAGGCGCCCAATGACACTCCATGGGCAGATGTTGTATATAAGCATATTCGTCTGTTTGCCGAGTGCTATTGCCAAAGGTTTGCTAAAATTGTTTCAATTATCGAAGATTGTGGAGGCTTTAATCCAAGTATATTTGAGCGTTTTGTAGTTACAGGCCGTAATTTAGAGGACCTTATAGCTTGTATAGATGCCCGTAATTGGGATGGTATGGTTTCTTTAATACAAAACGGACTCATATACGCACCCGACTCAAGAAACCCCAAGGCAAATGAATATGTTAAAGGTCTTGCAAAGGATGTTTTTAATGCCTTTAAGGATGATTTAGGTAAAATTGAAGAGCTGACCCTTCCTACAACCGAGCAGCATAAGGAGGATTCTGCAAAGCTTCTTCCTATGGTTGAAAAGCTGTGTCAGGCTGTTAAAATGCTTGAAGCAAAGCTTAATGAATTAAAGCAGGAGCGCAATGCGTACGCCTTTGAGGATATTATGCACAAGTGCATAGATTTGCTTGTTGAGTTCGATGAAAACGGATGGCACAGAACAGATATTGCAGTTGCTTTGCAAAATAAGTATAAAGAGGTATTTATTGATGAATATCAAGATACAAACCAGGCACAAAACATTATTTTTGAAGCAATTTCAAAAGACTGTCAAAACCTTTATTGTGTTGGTGATGTAAAGCAAAGCATTTATAAATTCCGTCTTGCAAGTCCTCAAATGTTTATGAAGCTTCGTAAGAGCTTACCTGATTATGACGGCAACATTCACCCTTCACAAATCACACTTGACAGAAACTTCCGTAGCAGATTAGGTATAACACAGGTTACAAACCACCTTTTTGAAATGCTTATGAGTGAAGCTGTAGGCGAAATAGACTACGGCGAAAAGGAAAAGCTTGTTTATGGCGCAGATTATAAGCCGAAGGATACGCCTGATGTGGAGCTTTTGTGCCTTGATTATTCAGAGTTGAATTCTGCAGATGCTGTTAAGGCTGAGGCAGAGCAAATTGCAAGCTATATTAATCGCTTGTTAAATTCGGGAATTTCTGTTAAAACAAAGCAAGGGGAAAAGCCATTAGAAAGCTCTGATATATGTATCTTGCTTCGTGGAGTTAAAAACAAAGCTTATATATACGCTGATGCTTTGAAAGAAAGAGGTATTTCCGTTAATACCGTGCTTGATGGTGATACAAGTACATCTAAAGAAATACAGCTGCTTACTTCGTTTATTAAGGTTGTAAATAATCCTTTAATGGATATTCCGTTAATTTCTGTTTTATTTTCGCCATTGTATGGCTTTACAACAGATGAATTGGCAGAAATAAGGATGATTGACCGTAAAGCAGAATTATATTGCTGTCTTGAAAAATATGCAGAAAAATCTGAAAAAGCGAAGCTGTTTTTAGACAAAATACGCCTTTACAGAAATATTGCTGCATCATATCCCATAAATGAGTTTGTAAGATTTCTTGTAAAGGATTCGGGTATTGCAGATATATTCTTCGCAGGTAATGATGGCTTTACCAGAAATGCAAATATCAGAGGCTTTTTAGAGTTTGCCGAAGGCTTTACACAAAGCGGAAGAACAGGATTGAGCACCTTTGTAAGGAGTATAGATAATGCTGTTGAGGGTCAAAAGCTGCGTTCCTACGGTGGTGTTTCTACACCCGAGGGCGTGCAGATTATGTCTATTCACAAAAGTAAAGGTCTCGAATTTCCTTATGTTATTGTGGCAGACTGCTCTAAGGATTTTAATAAAGAGGATGTTAAAAAGCCTTTGAAAATATCCCGTCAAACAGGTATAGGCTTAAAAATCAGAGATGATGAAAACTTCACTACCTATAACACCTTGTGCTCTGTTGCTGCAGAAAAAGAGATTTTATACAGCAATGCCTCTGAGGAGCTTCGTGTGCTTTATGTTGCCGTAACACGAGCAAAGGAGCATATTACCTTTGTTTGTTGCTTTAAAAACCGTGATGGATTAAAAAAGAAAATCAGGTTAAATAACGAGCTTAGTATGGATTCCGAAAGAAAAGTAAATCCGTTTACCGTTTTTAAAGGTAAATCAATGTCAGAGTGGTTGCTTACTTGCTTTTCAACACACGTTGACTGTGGTATTCTTTGTGATATTGCCGAGTTAAAGCCGGGCAATGCAGATTACTCTGCATATAGAATGGATGTCAGTCCTCAAGGTGATTGTATTGATACTGAAGCTGTTGATGAAACTACTACGGCAGATGTAGATTATACTCTTTTGCAGCTTCTGAATGAGCGTACAGCATTTACCTATAAATACGATTGCAGCGGTATTCTTGCAAAAACAACTGCTTCATCTACAGAGCGTCATATTGAGCAAAGGCATAATTTTGCGAGCAAAAAGCCAAAATTCCTTGGTGGCGCATTCTCGGGCGCCGAAAGGGGAACAGCAATACACAAATTCTTTGAGCTGTGCAATTTCCGTAACGCGTTTGAAGCTTTAGAGGATGAAAAAATGCGTCTTTTAAATTCTAATCAAATGACACGGGAAGAGCTTGAAACTATTGAAACTACGGCAGTTGCAGCCTTTTTTAATTCACAGGTTGGTCAAAGATTACTTTCTGCTCAAACAGTTTTAAGAGAATACGAGTTTTCTTTCCTTAAAAAAGCAGGGGAGCTTTATACGGATATTTCAAAAGAGGTTTCAGATGAGGAAATTGTTGTAAGAGGTAAGCTTGATTGTGCTTTCGTTGAGGGAAACGATGCTGTTCTTATAGATTACAAGAGCGATAATATAACCGACCCTGAAACTTATAAATCAATTTATAAGCCACAGCTTGATATTTATGCCCAGGCCTTGCAGGAATGTACAGGCTATGTAGTAAAGGAATGTTATATTTATTCCTTTAAATTAAAGAGATTTATTGAGATGAATTCATAAAAATTTCAATAATAAAAACCCTCAACGAATGGTAACAACCATTTGTTGAGGGAAACTTTTTTATTTATTCTATTGTTGAAAAATAGAGTGTATCTAAGGGGAATTTTCCTCCACCGGTACGGTATTTGTGTGCGCCCGATTCAAAGGCTAAAAATACGCCGTCAGGGTGGTTTGCCATACCCTCGGTCATAGGTGGTGCAACAATTGTTTCAACTAAATCTGTTGCACTGCAGGCGTAAAAATCAACTTCCTTTCCGTCTATAATTTTTGTACCTGTCTTTTCATTTTCAAGCACATCGTTATAAACATATATGCTCGAATTGTTTTTTCTGCCATAGCTTGTACTGAACATGATTTTATTCGCTTTAGTAAATGCCATACCCTGTACCTGCTCGGGTATAGCAAGCATATAATCGGGTATGTATCCGTTAGATTGCGAATTTATATTTTTAATGTTAGGTAATCCGTCAACAAGGGTATAACCCTCGCAGTAGGCATAAAAGGTTTGCCCGTTTTCGAGTGTTGTAATGTTTGTTATGCCTTCCTTTACCTTTTCATCATTTTCAACAAAATCGCCAATCCATAAAATGTTGTTGTAGTAACAAGCAAAAGAGCCGGCTGTGTTTAGCTTGAATTTGCTTTGAAATTGAATTGCAGAGCCGTTTTTTAAACCTTTAAGCATTGAAGAGGGGAAGGCATAGCACTCTTGCTCGGATGTAATATAAACAGTGTTTTGTGAAGCAGCAATTCCACCTGCGTGGCCAAAATAATCGGAGCCGTCTGTCTTTTTCAATGGGTAAGCACCAATAAATTTACCGTTTTCGGAGTCAATAGCCATCAAAACAGAAGGAAATTTTTCTTTTTCGTAGTAGCCTGTAATAAGCAGGTAGCCCGATGCTTCATCGTAGCAAATTCCCTGTGGTATAACGCCCTCTAAAAGACCGGGAATAAGGTGCGATTTTTTAAAATACTGAAAAAATTCACCAAAATCCTGTTGCTCGGTAATGTTGCTTTTTAAAACAACGGTAGTTTGTGTTATATCGGCAGATATTTTCTTTGGCTTTGCAAGCTTTGTATCACCACAAGAGGTTAAAAAGCATAGGCAAAGAGCAAGCAAAATTAAGCTAAAAAATCTTTTTTTCATTTTATCACCGAAAATATTTTATCATTGATAAAATAAGGTGTCAAGATATTGAAAAACATCAAAGCTTAAAGTATAATTAACTAAAAGTTTTCCTTTGTAGGTGATAGGTTGTGAAAGAGTCATTTTTTAATCATATTATTCACGGTGGCGATTATAATCCCGACCAGTGGATTAACACTCCCGAAATTTGGGATGAGGATATGCGCCTTATGAAACTTGCGCACATTAACAGTGCAACAGTAGGCATATTTTCCTGGTCAATGCTTGAGCCCGAGGAGGGTGTATATAACTTTGAATTTCTCGATGAAATTCTTGATAAGCTTTATGCAAACGGTATTTCTGTAATACTCTCTACACCGTCGGGTGCAAGGCCTGCCTGGCTTTCGCAAAAACACCCTGAAGTTTTAAGAGTTGAAGAGACAGGTATTAGAAATGAATACGGTGTTCGCCATAACCATTGCCTTACATCTCCCGTTTACCGTGAAAAGGTTCGTAATATTAATACAAGGCTTGCTCAAAGGTATAAGGATCACCCTGCAGTAAAAATGTGGCATATTTCAAACGAATATTGTGGTGAATGCCACTGCGATTTATGTCAGGAAGCTTTCAGAAATTGGCTCAAAGACTATTACCATAACGACCTTGAAGAGCTTAATTTTAAGTGGTGGAATGGCTTTTGGGCACATATAGTAACAGATTGGTCGCAAATAAATTCACCAAAATTCAGGGGCGAAAACCACGTTTCTGCAATGAAGCTTTGTTGGAACCGTTTTGTTTCCGACAGCCACATCTCATTTTTTGAAAACGAAATTGCACCCTTGAGAGAAATAACACCCAATATACCTATTACAACCAACTTTATGAAGATGTACGATGGTATAGATTATCAAAAGTTTGCGAAAAAGCTTGACCTTGTTTCCTGGGATAATTACCCGGCGTGGGATAAAGGCAGAAATGAAGCAGAGGCATGCGATACAGCCTTTGTGCACGATACCTTCCGTTCAATGCGAGACGGTCAGCCGTTTTTTATGATGGAAAGCACAACATCTCTTGTAAACTGGCACGATGTTAACAAGCTTCCGAGACCTCGCTTGCAGTCGCTTTCTGCTATTCAGGCTGTTGCACACGGTGCAGATAGTGTACAGTATTTCCAATGGCGCAAAAGCAGAGGTGGCCACGAAAAATATCACGGTGCAGTTGTTGACCATTGCGGGCACGAAAACACGCGAGTTTTCCGTGAGGTTTCAGCACTTGGTGCTCAGCTTGAAAAGCTTTCCGATGTAGTTGGCGAAAAATCAAACAGCCGTGTTGCTGTTATTTACGACTGGGAAAACAGCTGGGCAGTAAAGCATTTTTGTGGTTACAACAATCTTAAGCGTAATTATTTTGATGAGTGTGTAAAGTGGTATGCCCCATTCTGGAAAAAGGGAATTTCAACAGATATAATTTCAATGGATGCTGACTATTCAAAATATGATTTGGTTATTGCACCATTCCTTTATATGCTAAAGCCGGGCACTATTGAAAGAATTGAGAGCTATGTTAAAAACGGTGGTCATTTTGTAACAACATACCTTTCTTGCCTTGTTGATGAAAACGACCTTTGCTACCTTGGTGGTTTCCCTGCAAATCAGCTTAAGGAAGTTTTCGGCGTTTGGTGTGAGGAAACTGATTCTCTTCCACAGGGGATGAAAAATGCTGTTGTTTATAACGGCAAGGAGTATTCCGTAGAGCACGTATGCGATATTATTCATGCAAACGGCTCAACCGTTTTAGGTGAATACCAAAAGGATTTCTACGCTGCAATGCCTGCTGTTACAGAGAATAATTACGGAAAAGGCAAAGCGTATTATGTTGCCTTTAGAAACGACGAGGGTTTTTCACAGGATTTCTGCGACAAGCTTATTAACGAAATAAACATCAATACAGATACCAATATATCTGCACAAGATGGAGTTATTATAAGAAAACGTGGCGAAGTAATATTCATTATGAATTTCTCTGATAATGAAAAATCATTTATACTCGATAAAGAATATACAAATGTCCTCAGTTCACAAGCTGTAAAAGGCAAAATGAAAATTTCTCCATGTAGTTATATAATTTTGAAATAAGGTGATTATATGAAAAAATTATTATCAATAATACTTGCTTTAACGCTTACACTTTCTGTTGCTATCTCTTTAGGCGTATCTTCTTTTGCAGTTGATAATGCAGATATTGTGCTTTACGCTTCAGCAGATGCTTCGGAAAATGGTGATGGTTCTCTTTCAGCACCTTACAGTCTTATATCTGCCAAAAATAAGCTAAAGGAGTATAAGGCTTCAGGGAAATCTGCAATTGTTTACTTAATGGGTGGAACATATTGCTTTGATGATATGTTAGCATTTAACGAAAACGATATGCCCAATGTTACATACAAAGCATATAAAAATCAGGTTGTAGAGTTTTCGGGTGCAAATGCAATTAAAGGCTTTACCGAAGGCGAGGTAAACGGTGTAAGGGTTTTTACAAAAAAGCTTGATACCTCTACCAAAAACTGGTACTTTAAATCTCTTTTCAGCGATAATAATAAGCTTTCAATTACAAGATATCCCGAAACAGGCTATTTCACTGTAAAAGCAACAGCTCCCGAGGATGATTTGTGGACAGAGGAAAATACACCTTGGGTGTTTACATTAGGTCAAAATTCCTTTTATTGCAATACAGAGGATATTCCCTTTGAATTTAAAAATTCAGAAGATGTAAATGTTCGTATACTTCACTATTGGCACGATGAGTTAGCGAGTATAACTGCTTTAGATAGAGAAAGTGGTAAATTAACAATGTCAAGACCATCATCGATGCTTATTAGCGATATTGACCGTTACTATTTTGAAAATGTTTTCGAAGCACTTAATACCTCCGGCGAATACTATGTTGACAGAGCAGAGGGCGTGCTTTACTATGTTCCGTTTGAAAATGAGTCTGCCGAAAGCCTTGTTCTTTATGGCTCCAATATTGATAAACTCATAGATATCAGAAATGTAAACGGTATTTCCTTTGAGGGTATTCGCTTTACTCGTACAGATTGGGTATATCCCGAGGCTGATTGGGTTTACGAGGGCTCATGGCACGATGAATATAATGTGGAGTTTCCACAGGCAGCGTTGTTTGTTGATGGTGTTGTAACCGTTGAGTATGCTGAAAATGTCCACTTTAAGAATTGCGAATTTACAAATCTTGGTGGTACAGCAATAAAGCTTAGAAACGGCGTTAAAAATTCATCTGTTGAAAATTGCTATTTCTACGAGATTGCTGCAACTGCAATTTATGTAGGTGGTACCAATTGCCTGCCGGGGGAGAGAGATTATACACAAAATATCACCGTAAAGAATAACGAAATTCATAAATACGGCAGAAAGTTCTTCTGTGGTATTGGTATTCACATAACATTTTGCGATACTGCAGAAATTGTGAATAACGAAATTCACGATGGCTACTATACCGGTATTTCTGTAGGCTGGATATGGGGCTATGCATACCACGTTACAAAAAATATTAATATCAGCCGAAATCTTATTTATAACATCGGTCAGGGATGGCTTTCCGATATGGGTGGCATTTATATGCTTGGTAAGCAGCCGGGCACAGTTTTGAGCGAAAATGTAATACATAACGTTGCTGCCAACCCTGGTGAGGGTGGCTATGGTGGCTGGGGTATCTACCTTGATGAAGGCTCATCCTTTATGAGTGTTGAAAAAAACCTTGTTTATTCCTGTGGTAACCAAAGCTTTAATACTCACTATGGCGAGGGCAATATTATAAGAAACAACATTGCAGCCTTTAGTGGCGAGGGCCTTGTAAGTCCGGGTATTGATAAGGGCGAAACCCATGCAACAGGTATTTATTATAATAATATCTTTATTACAAAGGATAAGGCACCTATATATATAGAAATGCAAACTCCATCTCATTTCTACGATAACGGAAATATTATGTGGAGTGCAACTGAGGGCAATGAGCTATATTTCGAAAATGGTTCTGATGTTTATTCACTTGAAATTGCTCAACAAAAAGGCTTTATCCATTTCCCTGTTGTTGCAGACCTACTTTTCAAGGATGCGTTAAAATATGATTTTACATTAGCAGAAAACAGCCCTGCCTTTGAAGCAAACTTTGAAGCTTGGGATTATTCCGTTGCAGGTACTTTAAAGGATACTGTAATCGGCTTATCAAAGCAGGGTGGTCAAACCCCTTATAATGCAGAATCAGTAGATATCCCTGTTACAAACGAGTACGGTGTATCAATGGTGAGAACAATTTTGACCGTTATAGGCATTGTAGTTTGCTTGCTGTTCCTGCTTGCTTGGACTGCTATTATTGTAAAAAAAGCAGATAAATTTATTGCAATTCCATATGTTTCGGTATTTCTTTTAATGGTTGTGTTTGTTCCTGCCTTCTACACATATGTAAACTGGATAGAAATCCCGTACTACATCTGTGCAGCCCTTATAGGTGCTTTAGTAACAGTAACACCTGTTTGTGTTGCTCTTGTTAAGGGTAATTCAAAGAAAAATATTATAATAACAGCTATAGTAAGCTTTGTTTTATCAACAGGTGGCTTTTTGGGTATTGCAGGTATAATGAATATGATTTTAGGCTCTGATGAGCCGGGTGTTGTATTAACTGCGATGGGCGCAATACTTATTTACCTGCTTGTTTCTACAATAAGACTTTTAAAGCATAAAAAATAATATAAATACACAGCGCCGAGGCAATGCCCCGGCGCTTAACTTTTTGCTTGCATTCTGTATTATATGTAATTTATCAATGTATGTCGTTTTATTGACATAATAGAAAAAATGTAGTATTATATGATGAAATGAGTATGTGTGAAAATATGCTCAAATTTAATCTTTTTGGGGAAAGATAAATGGCAAAATATGATTATTTAATTGTGGGCAGTGGTCTTTACGGTGCTGTTTTTGCCCACGAAGCTAAAAAGCGTGGTAAAAAATGCCTTGTTATCGAAAAACGCAACCATATAGGCGGCAATGTGTATTGCGAGAATATTGAGGGTGTAACAGTACACAAATATGGTGCACACATATTCCACACAAGTATTAAAAGGGTGTGGGATTATGTTAACAGCTTATGCGAGTTTAACCGTTTTACAAACTCACCTATAGCTAATTATAAGGGCGAAATATATAATTTGCCCTTTAATATGAACACCTTCTCAAAGCTGTGGGGTGTAGTTACTCCCGAGCAGGCTCAGCAAAAAATTGCAGAGCAGTGCAGTCAAATAAAGGGTGAGCCACAAAACCTTGAAGAGCAGGCGATAAGCCTTGTTGGTGAAGATGTTTACCGTAAGCTTATTAAAGGCTACACAGAAAAGCAGTGGGGCAGAGATTGCAAGGATTTACCTGCTTTCATTATTAAACGCCTTCCTGTGCGCTACACCTACGATAATAACTATTTCAACGATTCTTACCAGGGTATAGCGGTTGGTGGTTACAATGTGCTTGTGGAAAAGCTTCTCGAGGGCACAGAGGTAATTCTCGGTGTAGATTATATCCTTGAAAGAGAAAAGTATAACGAGCTTGCAGATAAGGTCGTTTATACAGGTACAATCGACTCCTTCTACGGTTATTGCTTCGGTAAGCTTGAGTACAGAAGCCTTCGCTTTGAAACAGAGGTGCTTGATACACCAAACTACCAGGGCGTTGCCGTTGTAAACTATACCGAGCGTGAAATTCCTTATACAAGAATTATTGAGCATAAGCATTTTGAATTCGGTACACAGGAAAAAACAGTTATCAGCCGTGAATATTCTGCAGAATGGAAACAGGGTGATGAACCATACTATCCTGTAAATGACGATAAAAACAGCGCTTTGTATGCACAGTATAAAGCTCTGGCTGACAAAGAAGAAAATGTAATCTTCGGCGGTCGTCTGGGCGAATACAAGTACTACGATATGGACAAAGTGATTGAAGTGGCACTTGAAGTGTCAGCGAAAGAACTGAATAAATAAATTGCAAAAAATACTTGCATTTTTATCTCTTATATGCTATTATATTTAAGCAAACTTGATATGGGGGC
>JAZSGB010000033.1:0-16874 GCA_045532505.1 Acutalibacteraceae bacterium
CAGGCATTACGCTCTTCAGAAGATTTAAAGCTACTGGAGAGCTTTTCTATTTTACCTTCAGGTGTTTCTACGTACACGGTAGCACTAAACATCTAATTCACCATCCTTACCGACGAAATCTCTAAAATCATACGCAACATCATAACCTGCAGCTTCGAGAATCTCTTCACCAATTTCTTTAGCAAGTACACGAGCTTCAGCTTCAGTATCAGTTTCAATAGTCAAAACAAATTTAGGCATCAGAATTCACCTCCTGACCTTAAGAGATAATCACAGAGCCGAAGAAGCTTAACTTCAAACTCAGCTTGGTACTGTTGCCGAAGCTTAAGCTCCAGGAGTTCCAGAAAGTCATAACTATCAAAACGGTGAAATATCTGATATGTATTCTCAAGCTGTACAAGACGTGAGCCAATGTCAGCGTCCTCTGCCTGCAGGAGCTTTGCTATCTGAACGAAATCAAATTCTGTCATATCTTACCTCCGTGAGCTCTGATGAAAGCCTTCTGGTCTTCTCGAAGATTAATAATCGGGTCATTATAAATTGCATAAAGCTGTTCCGGATTAAGATCCTTTGCAAGAATCATAGTTTTTATAGAGCTTCCTGCATTACCAATTGCATAACGCTGCAGCTTAGTCATATTGTACTCGCTCCCCTTTTCACTTACCCATGCTATTTTAGAACCGGTACCAAGAAAGCTATCCCAGAAATGAGCTGTATTTAATCTGCTCTGGCAACCGTCTTTTTTATTAACTCCGGTAGTAAAACGAATGTGATCCAGGCAATGCCCGGAATAAATACGGCCAATGTTATTACAATCTGCCCACTCAAGAACAAGCTGTTGTGCGTGCGAATCACGAAGCTGCAGCTCACATCTCCACCAATGAGGAATATCCTGGTCACCAGGGTCAAATCCCCTTTCAAGCTTCTTGTTGTATATTCGCAAAAGAGTTAAGCTCTGAGTTGAACCAACGTAAACACACTCTTCACCAAACTTAGTAAGCCGAATCGACTTTTTCGGACAACGAGAAACATATTTATCCTGTGCAATATATCTCTCAAGTGTTTTGCAATTGAATATACCTTCAAATTCATCACCGGCAATATCTATACGAGTAACTGCAGCTTCACCGGCACGAACCTTAAGCGCGAGCTTAAAAATAATGTGATACCAGGTAACCCCCTGTAAAGTTAAAATATCCTCGTAAGTTCTGCAACCTTTACCAGACATATGTATGTAATATCCCCAGCCTTCCTGGCCGTTATAACCTATCCTAATTCCTTCGTAATACAAGCTATTCAGATAGTTCATATTAAACTTCTGACCGGGTAAAAAATCCAACCCTTCAAGCCCTAAAAAATCAATCATATTTTCGTAGCTGTCAAAATTGGCTCTAAAGCTAATAGTATCAACGATTATAAGCACAAAAACGCCCCCATTTTTTGCTATCAGAACTCCGGTGATACTTTTCGGGGTTCTTGGGGAGTTTACACTCCCCTTTTTCAAATAAAATAATAATTAAGATATACCAAACATTGGTATTTTCTTAAGAATCCATAGAGCAAAATCATAAAGATGGCTCCAACCCCAAATGGCCATAAATAGAACAAAAAACGGTGTAAGATTTATTGGAAAAAACAAATTAAAAAAACTTTCACCATATCCTAAATATTCAATAAACTTATCAAAAGCTTCAGATAACCCTTCAGGCGCAGCAGGAATATTCACAGGAGAAAAAATGAGATCAAGAAAGCCATAAAACAAATTGAATAAACCTTCTATTATCATCGCCGTAACTTCCCTTCTAAAGTGTTATAACCATATAAAACTAAAGCAAAACACAATATAATAACAAGTATAATTTTATATAAGCCATACCAGAACGACCAAAAGGAATCTGTCTCAAGGAAGGACATATCAACTGCACGTTCTTCCCATAAATCAAAATTATGACCGAGTAATTCAAACTCAACACCAGGCAAAGTAAATTCTAAGCTACCGTTTTCTGTATCGGATAATAAATCACTAACGGTTGAAAATAAATCAGTAAAAAAATTAGCTGCTTCCCAAACAATGCCTAGATGCTCCTGTAAGAGAACCTCGATGCGCAACTTCCAATCAGAAATGAAATCATCATCAGGAATGAATAAGCTCCTGATTCCATTAATAAGGGTTTCACCCAATTCAACCAGAGTTGTCTTTACCTGCTCAAGCTTGTTCTGAATACCCTCTTTTACACTATTTAAGCCATTACTGATACTGGTACCTAAATCGCTGAAGAATGTCTTAATTCTGTCACCCAGGTTAGCGAACCCAGTACTAAGCTTGTTACCAAGGTTACTAAAAGCATCACCTATTGCATCAAATTTCTTCTGGAACCACTCGAAAATACGAGTAAGAAAATTATCTTGTTCTACTTCAGACTCATCAACAAGAGCCATATCATTACCAAGAAAAAACATTGGATTAGATTTTAAAGAAGCTGACGTATGATAAAGATGAATAAAAATTGCAGGGCTACCACCTGAGTAGTCAGGACAAGTAAAATTGTAAACATAGTCCGTACCCATTAAGTCCATATAATTAGAGCTGTCAATAGTAAGAAGCTCAAGAATAGAATTAATCGAGCCATCACTTTTTAAGGTACCAAATGTAACAGCAAGGACACCACCATTATAAGCATCCGTAAAATGAAAATCAGCAAGACCAGACAAAAGACTATTAGACTTAAGCTCTGAAACAGACGGAATATGAATGCTAAAATTATATTTACGGCCAGCCTTCAATGAAGAAGTATCAAACATATGACCAACCCAAAAGTGCGTTGGGTTAGAATCACCGACAACACCGACGTAATCAGCATTCAACCGATAAAAACCAGTATAAGAAGTAACGGTAACCTCAGAAAGTTCTGAATCAGTAACATTTCCACTATTAACATTATCCCATTGCGCCAAATTAGGGTTAACAAGATTTTCTGCAGCGCTAACGTTTACCGAACCAAAGCCGGTTAACAACAAGGAAAAGAACAACAATAAGGATAAGGAACGTATTACCTTGGAGTTGTACATTAGTCTCACCCCCTGAAGCTAAATAGTAATCAGGCTGTAAAGCATAAGTCTCAAACTCAGCGTTAGTATAAATATGCTCATAAGGATTTATGCTCAAGGTCTGTGCTGCGTAATCTTCTACTACTACACGATCAGTATTAACAGCAGAGCTGCTACTACTGTAATTACCAGATCTAACAGTAATGAGGATAGAAGAGTCCCCAACGTCATAAGTATACGCATCTTTCGCGGATATCCTTTCCTTTGAAAAGAGTGCATATAGATCCGGATCGGTGGAAGCGCCCCAACTGTTATTAACCATAGTATTAGAATAAACCACATAATACTTATACCCTTCCTTCGCATATGTAGGCAGTAATGCGTCAATATACGCCTGCTGCGCCGTACTAAACATTTATATCACCTCTTACATAAAAAAGCCGAGCTGTTTATCACTACACTTATGTAATATTTTGCCTTTTATTACAGGACAGTATCGCCGGGATAAACGCAAACGTTTATAGTCGATACCTTGAACAGCGCTATCGGAATAATTTATTACATAATCATTAAACTACCAAAAAAATTTAAGAAAGTTGAGAAAAATTTTTGGTAGTTATAATTAAGTCCATAAATTACTTCTGATATGCATATTGTTCTTGGCAGGGCGCTGTTCACCTTCCATTAAAGACAAAACATTCCATTGCATTCCGTTATTATGACGCTCGGCTGAAAAAATCAAATTGGTGCTTTTTTATGTAAAGCTCTTATCATCATTCTACCGGGAATACATATCAAAGCAATGAAAGCAGCAACATAATAAGCATGCATAGCCATACCGGTAATAACACTGAACATATCATTCATAAGAATCAACTCCTAAACCAACGGGGACCTGTGGTCTACCCTGCCATTCATTATTGTAACGGCGCATTTTGGCATAAGTGTCATAATACTCGTAATACTCCGGAGAATGGAAGAAGAGCATCCTGCGAAGGATATCATAATCAACATGGCCATTTGAATCCTCGTATAAATGATCACGGTTAGTAAGCTGATTATATTGAATACAACCGAAATAACATTTACATACAACAATATCCTTCAACTGCTCACGAACAGGCTTAGCTAACCTGGTAACCATCTGAGAAGTACCGATAATATGCTTACGTTGTTTTCTAAGCTGTGAAATCTCAATAATAATATCCATTGAAAGATTCCTTGAGGTAAGTGAATTAAGCTCAAGGTGGAACTCATCAATAATGAAAATAACACCCAAAAAGCCGTTATTTATGTATTTAAAACAATCAATACCAGTGTATTGAATTGTAACTTTCTTATGCTTGCCTGAAAGAATTGTTTCTTCAGTAATGAGCTCATCAGTAAGGATATCCCTTATCTGATACTCTTGTTCTTGCTTAAAAGCTTCAAAATCATCTAATTGATTAAAGGGATATAAAACTAAATTGAGCTTAATGTAATCCTGGAGTGTGTACTCCGGGTATTTTATTTTATAAAAATCTTTTTCAAGCTTCTTCAGAACGGCAGCATAATGTGTTTTGCGACGTTCCTCAAGAACCTCTTTATAATTCTCTTTATGTTTCTCTTCAGAAATCTTTTGATGAAATACATAGGCATTAAAAGGTCTATCCTTCAAGGCAATATTTGAAACAACAATTGCCTTAGGATATATATCCATAATTTGATGTGTATAAACTGCAGCTGCAGTTAATGTCTTGCCGGCTCCCTGGGAACCATGGAAAGTAATCAACCCTTCAGGCTTAAAGTAATCAGGGTTATCAGCATACATATTAAACTTATATTTAAAGCATTGAACTAAACGTACAGGATTGAGACCATCCTGTGCAGGTGTTAAGCAGCTCTTCGGATTAAAAGTAAAGCGTTTAAATGTCTCAAGCTTTTTAATAAATTCATCATTTTTCATAATATTCACCAAAAAAGTCCCTTAATCTGATTAGTGATTAAGGGACTTAATTCATTGGACTTATACGGAAATTTTGCCCTTTGAGAATGCCTGGATTACCATTCTTGTAACCTTGCGGATTGCCCACCAAGCCAAGAAAATACCGATAGCAGCAGCAAGAGCAATACCGATTACATTAACAATGGTCTGAATAGTAATAAGACCATACAATGTTTCGAAGATATCTGTTGCAGCTTCTTCAGGAGAAAGATCCGCAACGATTTCACCTTCAGCTGCAGCAAAAACGCTGAGCATAGTGCAACCAAGGACAATGCACATGCACATAGCAAAGAGCTTCATAAGCTTAGGGTTCTTTGTAACAGATTGCAATTTCTTAAGCATACTGATTCTCCTTTCTTAAAGAATACTATCAAAATCCACGGCCAGCTCCTCCGATGGAATGATATCTGATAGAACAGCCATATTACCAACAACAATAAATGAAACATCAATGACTTGTCCGGGTACAATTCCGAGGGACTTCTGCTTCAAGCTTGCATATGAACCATGGCTCTGATCAATCCATTGTTTGTGATAAACAGGCTTGTTTGTTAAAGGATCCTTAATGATTCCCTTGATTGATACACCAACACTTTGTTCACCGGTCTTTCGTGTACCGTCAACGTTTGCAACTTCATAAACTAACATTTTCATAAAAATTACTCCTTTTTACCGGCTTTGCCGTTTTTATTATTTAAACGTTTCAATGAACGTTTTAAACTGATTTTATCAACTACGAAATCACCTATGACCCAAACAAAAGACCAAAAAAGCATATACATAACTGTCCAGGCACCAAAGGCCACAGGATAAGCTTTTTCCATTTCCATGATTTCAATCCAAATTTCTGCTAACTCATTAATCATTTAAAATACCTCAAATTTAAAAATATTAAAATCAAACGTATAAAAAAAATCGATAATAGAAAAATCATCAATTAATAAATAAAGAAGAGCAATAACCCAAGCAGTAACAGTAATAAAAGCCATAAAATAAGTAAAACCTTCAGAATCACTCATTTGAATCACCTTGAGTAATTAATTTTGGGAAATATTGAATAATAGCTCCACGAAGATACCCTTTTTCGGTAGTTAAATAATCAATTTTACAAACATAACCACCTGAACTATGAACATTTTCAATAAACTTATTTATAACAATGTGTGCCTTAGTGAATAAAACATCGGATAAATCAATAACATGAACTTTAATCATCTGAATCACCTTTCTTACGTTCCTTAAGCTTATCTTTTAATTTTTCAATAAAATCTAAAAAATGATCCGCAAGAACACCAAGACCACAGCCGATAGATACACCAGCAAAAAAATAACCAATACAAAGTGGTCCCATAAAATCCTTGAAAAGTTCAAAAGAGATATCTAAGTAGTTTAATTCCATATAATCGCCCCATTCATAATATTTTTAATGCAATCGCCCCTCATTACATCGTGCCGGGTATCAAGCCCCCGGCGTGGCATCCGAGGTACCATATTAAATGGCATGTCCGATTATCCCCATGGGGCGCGGGGAATAGACGATATTTGACTATCATCTAACACCAATATAGACGATATTCGTCTGAATGTCAATAGTCAATTTTCGTCTATGTAAAATATTAATGAGGTGAGTTTATGACATTCGGTGAAAGAATAAGAGCACTGAGAGAAGATAAAGACCAAACACAAGAATATATAGCAAAAATATTTAATACAACACAAAGAAAAATATCAAGACTTGAAACTGGCCAAAGTAACCCAAGCCTTGTTGATATTCAACAATATTGCTATCACTACAATTTATCAGCTGATTATATCCTGGGATTCATTGATACACCTCGAAAACTAATTGAAAAGAATGGAGATGAATAAATGAATGATGTTATGCCTTTTTTAAAAGAATTTTCAATTGATATTGTAGGTAGAGGTATAATAACAATGCTTATTGTAGCATTGGCAGGATTACTTATATGGTATATATCAACAAAAATAATGCGAAGATAATACCAAAAATACCCGGAGACCTCTCTGCGCAGGCGCAGAGCTTTCCCCGGGTGTTTTTTCTTTGGGCAAATATGGAGAATCTATCTTGGGCGCAACTTGCTCTCTCGTGCCCTGCACTCAACTCTGATGAAGAAGCAAGTAACTGCTGCAGGCGTGCTAATACCCTACTGTATCGCTCCCACAAACTCAATCACACGTTGTATCGCTCTTGAGCTCTGTAGCTCCCATATAGCCATTTTACATTTTAGGCATACTTTATCACTAAAATGCAGTTAAATCGCAAAATAGACCAATCCACGACTTAGTATAGGCTTTTTATTTTGTATAAGTCTTGATATTTTTTAAAAGAGATGTTATAATAAGGTTAACCCTCTCTTGTGGGCTGATTTTATTTAAAAAAGGACAAAATTATGAAAAAAGACCAATTCATACATATATTCCCTGATTATGCACTTGATTTTTTAAATTACTACAGTGTTATTAAAAACAGGTCTGATTTAACTGTAATTGAATACGCCAACGATTTACTTACCTTTTTTAGGTTTATAAAAATAATTCGAGGTTTAGTTAATAAAGATGTTCCTTTTGAAGAAATTGCTGTTAAAGACTTGTCCTTAGATGTTGTTGCATCCGTTACGTTAAACGATGCATATATGTTCCTTGTGTATTGCAAGGATTCTCGCAACAACAATGAGCGCACACGTGCACGTAAAGCAACTACATTACGTAATTTTTTCAAATATCTCACTATACAAAAAAGACTTATTGACGACAATCCCCTACAGGAGCTTGACTCACCCAAATTAAAAAAGACCTTACCCAAATACCTCACTTTGGATGAAAGCCTTGCCTTGCTTAACGCTGTTGACGGTAAGTTTAAAGAGCGTGATTATTGCATAATTACATTATTTTTAAACTGCGGTTTACGTCTTTCAGAGCTTGTTTCGTTAAATTTATCGGATATACGCACAAACAACACAATTGTTGTTACAGGTAAAGGTAATAAAGAGCGTACAATTTACCTGAACGATGCTTGTGTTGCTGCCATAAACGCATATTTACCATACAGGCCTGTTGATGGGGTTAAAGATAAAAACGCCTTGTTTATAAGCCGTCAAAAAGGCAGAATAAGCCCTAAAACGGTACAATACGTAATTAAAACTACACTCGAAAAGGCAGGTCTTGGTGGCAGAGATTTATCTACCCACAAGCTACGCCATACAGCTGCTACGTTAATGTACCAAACAGGTAATGTTGATATTTTGGCGATAAAAGAAATACTTGGGCACGAAAGCCTCAGCACCACACAAATTTACACCCATATAATTGATGACCAGCTAAAAAAAGCAGCCGATTCCAACCCTTTAAGTGGTGTAAAACCACCACAAGCACCTAAATTTACCCCTTTAGACGATGAGGAAAGTGAATAAATGAGAGAAAAAATGGTATAACACCAATGTAAAAATACTTGAAACAATAATCGGAATTAAAAAAAACAGGTATTTTACCGTATACCCTTTTAAAATTGCTTCACCATTCCCCTTTCCTGATACAACAAAATAAAATATTTTCCCGGAAATATCAAAACTACAGCAGCAGCCTTTAATCAAAGTGGCTGTTGCTGTTGCAAATAGAGGTAAATAAATTAAAGCACAGCAACCAATACCTGCAAAGCCAAAGTCTATATAATATTGCGATACAACACAACCTATAACTATACCTAATAAAAAAGGAGCTAAGCCCAATAAAGGTATACCAACACCACACAGACCTACAATATATGTAGTTACTGCAATAAGTAAAAACGGAGAAAACAACTTAAAAAAGCTTATTAAATAAGCTTTTGTATTAAGACCTACAAAGTATTCTTTTACAAAGGCTGAAAGAATATGTAAAAGTGAGTCAGAGCTGTTTTTTGCAATAAATGCACCGATAAGTATTCCACAAAAAAATATAATAAAAAATACAAGCAGCTTATAATCAAAATTAATACTGACAGGTTTACTTTTTCTTTTAAAATTAAAAATCAGTTTATTTTTAAACATATTTAATACTCCTTTTATTTATTGGCACGTACTATGCCACCTACTACCCCACCTAAAACAACTACAGGTAAAATCAAAAGTATATTTACAGAAAAATTAAAGTTCAATAATGCTGTAATAACCACTATTGAAAATAAAGCGTCTAATAAGCCTGCAAAAAAACCGTTAACATAGCCTCTGCCCTTTAGCTTTTTATTAAGGTAATATCCACTTACAAAGCCACTAAAAAACAAGCTGCCATACATCATAATTTTAATAAACAAATTAAAATCCGTGTTATTAAC
Source organism: Acutalibacteraceae bacterium (assembly GCA_045532505.1). Taxonomy (GTDB): domain Bacteria; phylum Bacillota; class Clostridia; order Oscillospirales; family Acutalibacteraceae; genus DTU089. The sequence continues at coordinate 9,363 of JAZSGB010000033.1, forward strand.
TAAAATTAACCCTAAAAGCAATAAAATAACAACCGTAACCAAAGTACCAAAAAGCACAGATATTAAATAGGGTTTAAAGTTTGATTTTGACGAAAACTTAAATTTGGACATAAAAAAACCTCCGCATACCATTTAATAAAGGATATGCGGAAGTTTATTTATTTATGAATTATTCTTCAGTTGTTTCGGATGTTTCGCTAACCTCAGCAGCCTCTGTTGCTTCAGGAGCTTCTTCAGCAACGTTTTTAACTACCTTTTTTGACTTTTTGGGGCCCTTGCCACTAACCTTCTCTTCGATTGCAGCTTTTTCTGCCTTAGCCTTTTTAGCGTCTTGAGCAGCCTGCCTTTCAGCCTCCATACGCTCGTTAGCAGTATTGTTTGTGTAAATAGCAGATCTGTGGAACTTGATTTTTACTCTGTCGGCACCTGTTTCAACAATAACAGAATCCTCTTTAACAGTAACAACACGGCCCATAATACCACCTGTTGTTGTAATCTCATCGCCAACCTGAATAGAATCTCTCATTGCCTGCTCTTCTTTTTGTTTTTTCTTCTGTGGTCTCATAACAAGGAAATACATAGCTCCTATCATAAGCACAAGCGGAAGGAAAGACATAATTGGGTTCTGCTGACCTTCCCCTGCAGCAGCGCCTGCATTTGAAAATAATAAATTTACGAAATTAAACATAATAAAATCCTCCAAAAATTTGTACTTGACTATTATACTAAACTTTATATTCTTGTGTCAAGCAAATCAACATATTTATTTTTAAATTCGGTAAATGTACCGTTATCAAGCTCATCTCTAATTCTTGACATTAAATTATTATAAAAATACAGGTTGTGAACAACAGCCAACCTCATAGCAAGCATCTCTTTAGCCTTAAATAAATGGTGAAGATACGCCCTGCTGAAGCGTTGGCATGTAGGGCAGTTACACTCAACATCTATAGGTGTATCATCTGTAGCGTATTTAGCATTGTTCATATTAATAATGCCCGACCAGGTAAACAAATGACCGTGCCTTGCATTTCTCGAAGGCATAACGCAGTCAAATAAATCAACACCACGGCTAACACCCTCAATAATATTACCGGGTGTACCTACACCCATAAGGTAACGTATTTTATCCTTAGGCATAAAGGGCTCAACAGCAGATATTATTCTGTACATATCCTCTTTAGGTTCACCCACAGCAAGGCCACCAATTGCATATCCGTCAAGGTCAAGCTCAGCAATCTGCTTCATATGCTCAATTCTTAAATCATCAAAGGTTGCACCCTGGTTGATACCAAAAAGAAGCTGATTTTTATTAATTGTATCCGGTAGACTGTTAAGCCTGTTCATTTCGTTTTGGCAACGTATTAACCAACGTGTAGTTCTTGCAATGGACTCTTTAGCGTATTTATATTCTGCAGGATTTTTAACGCATTCATCAAATGCCATAGCAATTGTAGAGCCAAGGTTTGACTGAATTTGCATACTCTCCTCAGGACCCATAAAGATTTTTTTACCGTCAATATGAGAATTAAAGGTAACGCCCTCTTCTTTAATTTTTCTCAGCTTTGCTAAAGAGAACACTTGGAAGCCACCACTATCTGTTAAAATAGGACCACTCCAGCCTGTAAATTTATGCAAGCCACCTAATTCCTTTATAAGTTTATCACCGGGCCTTACGTGCAAGTGATAAGTATTGCAAAGCTGAACCTGGCATCCAATATCCTTAAGGTCGTAGGCAGAAAGGCCTCCCTTAATTGCGCCACAGGTGGCAACGTTTTGAAATGCAGGTGTTTGAACTGTACCGTGTACAGTTTTAAACTCCCCTCGCCTTGCAGCTCCTACTGTTTTAATTAATTTATACATAAGCACTAACCTTTACTATATTATAAGCATACAGTCGCCAAAGGAGAAAAATCTGTATTTATCTTCAACAGCTTCTTTATATGCTTTTAATGTTTTATTATATCCGTAAAAAGCCGAAACAAGCATAATCAATGTGCTTTCAGGCAAATGAAAATTGGTAAGTATTCCGTCAATACACTTAAACTCGTAGCCGGGGTAAATAAAGATATCGGTAAATCTGTCATCCTCTTTAATTTCACCACAAAATGTAGCTACACTTTCAAGCGTACGGCAGCTTGTTGTACCTACGGCAATTACCCTACCACCGTTTTTCTTTGTTTCGTTTATAATATCTGCAGTAGTCTGTGGCAAAAAGTAATGCTCGGAATGCATATGGTGGTCTTCGATTTTTTCTGCCTTAACAGGTCTGAAGGTGCCTAAGCCTACGTGCAAAGTTACATACACAATTTTTACGCCCTTATCAGCTAATTTTTCAAGTATTTTATCGGTAAAATGTAAGCCTGCAGTTGGTGCTGCAGCAGAGCCTAATTCCTTTGAATATACTGTTTGGTAGCGTTCTTTATCCTCCAACACCTCTGTAATATAGTGTGGAAGAGGCATTTGACCGATTCTATCGAGAATATTAAAAATATTATCTTTTTTATCGTAATTAAATCTTACAACACGGTTGCCGTTATCAAGCACATTTTCAACCATACAGCTTAAAATACCGTTACAAAATGTAAACTCAGCACCCTCTTTAGCACGTTTACCGGGACCTGCAAGTGTTTCCCATAAATCGGTTTCAATTTGGTTAAGCAATAAAAATTCTACGTTTGCGCCTGTGTCCTTTTTAACACCATATATTCTTGCAGGGAGCACCCTGGTGTTATTTAATACCAAGCAATCCCCTTCCTTGAAATAATCAAGAATATCATAAAAATGCTTGTGAAGTATACTGTCGTTTTCTTTTGAGAGCACCATCATACGTGAATGATCACGTGGTTCAATGGGGTGCTGAGCTATAAGCTCTTCAGGTAGGTTATAAAAAAAGTCAGATTTATTCATAAATATCCCTTTTCCAAAATATATATAGCTTAAAATGCTTAAAAAACATTGACTTAATCGCATTATATATGGTATTATTTCTTAGTTAACAATGATTTATATTATAAGTCATTTATATCGCAAATACAAGTGTTTTTTATACGGAGGTAACCACAATGAAAAAATATAAGGTTGGTATTATCGGCGCAACAGGTATGGTTGGCCAAAGATTTGCACTTTTACTTAACAATCACCCTTGGTTTGATGTTACAGTGCTTGCAGCATCATCACGTTCAGCAGGTCAAACTTACAAAGAGGCTCTTGGCGACAGATGGTGTATGGAGGAGCCAACACCTGCTAAGTACCTTGATATGGTTATTTATGATGCTGAAAAGGATATTGAAGCAATTGCATCACAGGTTGATTTTGTTTTCTGTGCAGTTAACCTTTCAAAGCAAGAAACAAAAGAGCTTGAAGAAAAATATGCAAAGGCAGAGTGCCCTGTTGTTTCAAACAACTCTGCACACCGTATGACAGCCGATGTTCCTATGGTTGTTCCCGAGCTTAACCCTGAGCATATCGAAATTATTAAGGCACAGCGCGAAAGATTAGGCACAAAGCGTGGCTTTATTGCAGTTAAGTCAAACTGCTCACTTCAGAGCTACGTTCCTGCACTTTTCCCTCTTCACGAAAAATATACTGTTAAAGATGTAGTTGTTTGTACATATCAGGCAATTTCAGGCGCAGGTAAAACATTCGAAAGATGGCCTGAAATGGTCGATAATGTTATTCCTTTCATTGGTGGCGAAGAAGAAAAGAGCGAAAAAGAGCCTCTTAAGCTTTGGGGTAAAATTGTTGGTAATGAAATTGTTTCTGCTACAGAGCCACATTTTACAGCACAGTGTATTCGCGTACCTGTTTCCGATGGCCACATGGGTGCAGTTTTTGTAAGATTTGAAACAAAGCCATCTAAGGAAGATATGATTGATATGTGGAAAAATTTCCGTGGCAGAGCACAGGAATTAGAGCTTCCATCAGCCCCAAAGCAGTTCCTTCATTATTTTGAAGAGGATAATATGCCACAGACAAAGCTTCACAGAAACCTTGAAAACGGTATGGCTGTTTCAATCGGCAGACTTCGTGAAGATACACAATACGATTACAAATTTGTTTGCCTTGCACATAACACACTCCGTGGTGCTGCAGGTGGCGCAGTTCTTCTTGCAGAGCTCCTTTGCGCAGAAGGCTATATGGACTAATTTTTACCGAAAAAGCGAAACATAAACGTTTCGCTTTTTTAAATAAACTTTTGGGGGTCTTACTATGAAAAAACCGATTTTTACCGGTGCCGGTGTTGCAATAATCACACCATTTTATGGCGAGGACTTAAAAATTAACTTCCCTCTTTTTGAGGAAATAATTGAAAACCAAATAAACAACGGTACAGATGCAATTATTGTTTGTGGTACAACAGGCGAAAAATCTACACTTGTGTATGATGAGCACGTTGAAGCAATTAAGGTTGCCGTTAAGGTAACTGCAGGCAGAATACCCGTTATTGCAGGTACAGGCTCCAACGACACTGTGCACGCTGTTAAGCTCTCTAACGATGCAGAAAAAATGGGCGTTGACGGACTTTTAATGGTTACACCATACTACAACAAGGCATCACAGGATGGACTTATTGAGTCATACACATATATAGAAAAAAGGGTATCAACACCTATTATACTTTACAATGTACCATCAAGAACAGGTGTTACAATTAAGCCTGAAACATACCTTGAGCTTTCAAAGCTTCCGTTAATTAACGGTGCAAAGGAAGCAAGTGGTGATATATCACACATAGCAAAAGCAATTGCGCTTTGTGGAGATAACCTTAACTTTTACTCAGGTAACGACGACCAGATAACACCACTTATTTCATTAGGTGCTAAAGGTGTTATTTCCGTACTTTCAAACGTTGCGCCACAGCTTACACATGATATTGCACAATTTGCTTTAGATGGTGATTTCAGAAAAAGTGCAGAGCTTCAGCTTCAGTACCTTGATTTGTGCAACGCATTATTTTGCGATGTCAACCCTATACCTGTTAAAGAAGCAATATGTATGATGGGTATAGACGTAGGCAGGTGCAGAATGCCCCTCCCCCCTTTAAACGAAAAAAACAAAGCACTTCTTAGGTCTGTTCTTGAGAAGCACAATATGATTTAATTTAAGTGAGATGTTAAAATGACAAGAATATTATTAAGTGGCTGCTGTGGCAAAATGGGTAAATTTGTTGCAGAAACAGTTAAAAGCAGAAACGATTGCGAAATTGTTGCAGGTATTGATATAATTGACGATTCAACACTCGGTTTTCCTGTATTTGCAAACTACGATGAGGTAAATATTAAAGCCGATGTTATAATTGACTTTTCAAACGTATCTCTTTTACCCCATATGCTCAGCTATGCTGTAAAAACCTCTACAGCAGTAGTTTTAGCAACCACAGGCCTTTCCAATGAACAAATAAAGGCAGTAGAAGAAGCTGCAAAGACTGTACCTGTATTTTTCAGCTATAATATGTCCTTAGGTGTTAGCCTCCTTTGTGAATTAAGTAAGGTAGCTGCTAAGGTTTTAGGCACAGGCTTTGATGTTGAAATTGTTGAAGCACACCACAACCAAAAGCTTGATGCCCCAAGTGGCACAGCTATTATGTTGGGTAATGCTATTAAAGAAGAAATGCCTGATGCATACTTTGAGTACGACAGACATTCAAAGAGAGAAAAACGCCACACAAACGAAATTGGTATACACGCTATAAGAGGTGGCACAATTGTTGGTGAACACCAGGTTATTTTTGCAGGCACCGATGAAATTGTTACACTCTCCCACTCTGCACGTTCAAGAGCAATTTTTGCAAACGGTGCAGTTAACGCAGCAGTATTTATAAACCAAAAAGAAAACGGTATTTATAATATGAGCGATTTGGTTAACGGGTAAATTAGCTGTTAGCAATTAGCGATTAGTGAATAAAAAATAGTAAATAGTAAACAGCAGATAGCGAATAGCTATCTGCTGTTTTTCATATTATAATTCTTTTTTAAGCATCCGGGCAAAACATTTACTCTGTAAATATAATATGATATTTATATCGCTACAAAGCGCAGCTTTGCTTAATACGCCTTTCCCCAATAAACCAAATGCTTTGCAGGCTTACCACAGCAAATGCAGGTAGGAGCGATTTCTTCCTGATTGAACGGAATACATCTTGAACCAACGCCTGTAACTTCTTTAACCTTATCCTCACACTCTTCATCGCCACACCACATAGCCTTAACAAAGCCATCACCGTTTGCTTCAAGCGCATCAGTAATTTCATCAAGTGTTGTGCAGGTGTAGGTGCGATTTTTAATATTCTCTAAAGACTTGTTGTAAATAGCCTCAGAGAAATCCTTAAGAGCAGAGGTAATGCTCTCTTCAAGGTTATCAAGAGAAACAAAGAGCTTTTCACGGTTATCTCTGCGAACAAGAACACACTGATTCTTTTCAATATCCTTAGGACCAATTTCAAGTCTTAAAGGAACACCCTTCATTTCGTACTCAGAGAACTTCCAGCCCGGTGAGTTGGAGCTGTCATCAACCTTAACCCTGAACATAGAAGAAAGTCTGTCGCGAAGCTCGTAGGCTTTATCAAGAACGCCCTCTTTATGCTGTGCAACAGGAATAATTACAACCTGTATAGGAGCTACTGCAGGTGGCAAAACAAGGCCGTTGTTATCACCGTGGGACATAATAAGTGCACCGATAAGGCGAGTTGTTGATCCCCAAGAGGTCTGGTGAACGTACTGAAGCTTATTCTCTTTATCCTGGTAGGTCATATTAAATGCTTTTGCAAAGCCATCACCAAAATAGTGTGAGGTAGCAGCCTGCAGTGCCTTACCGTCGTGCATAAGCGCCTCAATACAGTATGTAGAAACTGCACCTGCAAACTTATCGCTTTCGGTCTTAACACCTCTTATAACAGGCATACAAAGGTCTTTTTCGCAGAAATCAGCGTAAACATTAAGCATACGCTCTGTTTCTTCAATAGCCTCCTCGGCTGTTGCGTGTACTGTATGACCCTCTTGCCAAAGGAACTCACGTGTACGAAGGAAAGGTCTTGTTGTTTTTTCCCAACGAACAACGTTACACCACTGGTTGTAAAGCTTGGGCAAATCTCTGTGTGATTGAACTATTTTCGCATAGTGCTCACAGAAAAGTGTTTCAGACGTTGGTCTTACGCAAAGGCGCTCCTCAAGTGGATTACTGCCACCGTGTGTAACCCAGGCAACCTCAGGCGCAAAGCCCTCAACGTGATCTTTTTCTTTTTGAAGTAAGCTTTCGGGAATAAACAAAGGCATATAAACGTTCTCGTGGCCTGTTCTTTTAAACTCACCATCAAGAATTTTTTGAATATTTTCCCAAATAGCGTAGCCGTACGGACGAATAATCATACAGCCCTTAACGCTTGAGTAGTCTACAAGGTCTGCCTTTTTAACTACATCGGTATACCACTGGGCAAAATCATCCAGCATAGATGTAATTGCCTCTACCATTATTTTTTGTTCAGCCATTTTAAATCCACTATCTCTTTCAAAT
>JAZSGB010000002.1:0-6952 GCA_045532505.1 Acutalibacteraceae bacterium
ATACTACGAACAAACTTCGCCACTCGACGTACCCTTGTACGCCTTCGGGCAAGCAAAATCAAGTCTGAAGTCTTGATTTTGCTCAGTTTGTCCGTTCTGCATCTTTTTTTCCTATCCCCTAAAAAGAGGCTGTAAAAAAACTTGCGTTTTTTTACAGCCCCTTTTTGTGATTATTAAAGTATTTTTTTAATTTCGTTTAGTTTATCTACTGTGTATGTAGGCTTAATGGTTTCGCTTATGGGGTCGCCGTTTTTGTTAAACCAAATGGTATCAATGCCAAAATTACTGCCACCCTTAATATCTGCCGAAAGGCTGTCGCCGATAAGTAAAATATCCTCCTTTGGTGGCAACCCAATGTTTTCATAGCAGTACTCAAAAAATCTTATATCAGGCTTTTGTATGCCGATATCCTCCGATAAAAACAGGTTTTTAAAATATTTACCGTAATTACCTATTTTTATTCGGCTTTCCTGCACGTAACGGAAGCCGTTGGAAACTACATATAAATCATACTTTGGAAATAAATAATCAAGCAATTCATAGGCACCCTCAACAGGGTATGCACCCATAGCAACACCATTTTCAAAGCGCTCCTCAATTACAGTACCATCATATTCTATGCCAAGCTTTTCTAATATAATATTCCACCTGTTGGCTCTCAAAAACGGCTTGTCAATTTCTCCAAGCTCAAGTCGTTTCCATATTTTTACATTTTCCGTAATAAAGGTGGTAAAAACGTTTTCATCATAATGAAAGCCTAAATCTTGAAAGATGCTCATTATAGAATGCCTTGCACATTCATTGAAATCAATTATTGTGTTATCTAGGTCTAAAAGTATAATTTTTTTCATATTTCACCTTTTAAAATAGGGGCTGTTTAACAGCCCCGTAATTTTAAAGTAATTCTACAAGCTTATCTGCAATATTGTCAACCCAATCACCGTCAAAAAGCTCAACTGCACCTGCATCTACTGCAGCAGCAAGCTTGTTGTTAATAGGGATTTGTGAAACTGTGTCAACATTGTGTGCTTTTGCAATTTCTTCAATGTGGCTTTCACCAAAAATAAAGTGCTTTTTGCCACAATCGTTACAAACAAAGTAAGCCATATTTTCCGCAAGAGCAATAATCGGAATGTTCATAAGGTTAGCCATTTTAACTGCCTTTTCAACAATCATACCAACAAGCTCCTGTGGTGAGGCTACAATTACAATTCCGTCAACAGGAATACTCTGGAAAACTGTAAGAGGAACATCTCCTGTTCCCGGAGGCATATCAACAAACATAAAGTCAACATCGTTCCAAATAACATCTGTCCAGAATTGCTTTACTGCACCTGCAATAACAGGGCCTCTCCAAACAACAGGGTCAGTATCATTTTCTAAAAGCAGGTTAACAGACATAACCTCTATACCTGTTTTTGTACGGCAGGGTAAGATACCGTTTTCTGTGCCAACTGCCTTTTCTTTAATGCCGAAGGATTTTGGAATAGACGGGCCTGTTATATCAGCATCAAGTATAGCAGACTTAAAGCCCCTTCTTTGCATTGTAACAGCAAGTAAAGAGGTAACAAGGGATTTACCAACGCCACCCTTACCGCTAACAACGCCAATAACCTTTTTAATGCTTGAAAGCTGATGTGGTTTTTCAACTAAGCTTTCGGGCTGCTGCCTTGAGGCGCAGTTTTGTGAGCATGTGCTGCAATCGTGTGTACATTCGCTCATTAAAATCATCTCCTGTAAGTGGTTGTTTATATAATAAAATTTTATCCAATAAATCTGTAATATAATAACATATATATAGTAATTTTTCAATACAAGTTTGTTATATCTAAACTATTGACTTTTTGTTTGATTTTTTATATAATGCTATGTGCACGACTATTGTGTAGTGCAAATATAACTAATAAAATACAGGTTTTGATTTACCACACTACTTCTAACTTCTGTAAATGATACCTGAATAATAGATAGGAGAAATAAAAATGAAAAGAACTTATCAGCCAAAGAAAAGACACAGAAAGATGGAGCACGGCTTCCGTAAGAGAATGGCAGACAGAAACGGCCGCAAGGTACTTGCACGCCGTCGTAGAAAAGGCAGAAAGCAGCTCACTTATTAATTAGGGGCTCCCTGAGGGAAATAATGTGTCAGACTTCGTCACACTTAAAAGCAATCCTGACTTTCGTCGGCTGTATAATAGAGGAATAAGTATTACTGATCCTGCGCTGGTTATTTACTACTCAAAGAACCGCGCGGGAATTTGCCGTATTGGTATAACCACAAGCAAAACAATCGGTAATGCAGTAGAGCGCAACCGTTCAAGAAGGCTCCTTAAAGAGGCTTTCAGAAGTGTTTGCCCAAGGGTAATTCCTCAATACGATATTGTAATTGTGGCAAGGTCTAAAACAAAATATGTTAAAAGCACACGCTTGGCAGAAATAATGCTGGAGATTTTTAATTCCCAGGGTATGCTAAAGCCGGAGGGCGAGGAATAATGAAAAAAGCTCTTATGTCTATCATAAGGTTTTATCAAAAAAGAATATCCCCTCTGTTTGGCCCTAAGTGCAGGTATTACCCAACCTGCTCGCAATATGCCCTTGAGGCATTGGAGGAGTGGGGTGCCTTTAGGGGTACGCTTTTAACAATTGGCAGACTTATGCGTTGCAACATATTTTTCCCGGGTGGTGTTGACCCTGTTCCAAAGAAAAAGGAGAAAAAGTAAGCTCCTTCATAAAACGGAAAGGAATTTATAGTAATGAGAGATTTTCTCGCAATACCCTTCGGTTGGGTGCTTAGTGCTTTTTATGCACTTACAGATAACTATGTTCTGTCAATTCTTTTGTTAACAATAATTGTTAGACTTCTTCTTTTGCCAACATCAATCAGTCAGCAAAAGAATAGTGCAAAGCAGGTTCGTCTTAACACTAAAATTAACAAAATCAAACAAAAATATGCCGGTAATCAACAAAAGATTCAAGAGGAAACCCAGGCTCTTTATCAGCGTGAGGGTTTTGGTGCAGCAAATATGGGCTGTACCTCTCTCATAATTCAAATGATTGTTATGATAGGTCTTTACGGCGTTATTTACACACCTATTACAAAGGTGTTAAACTTCAGCGTTGAAAAGGTTGAAAAAATCAGAGATTTTATGGGAATTGTTGTTGAAACAGGCAAAAACAACAACGCTTCAAGAATGTTTGAGCTTAACATTCTTAACAAGTTTACAGAGTTTAAGGATTCTCTTGGTCAGATTCTTTCACAAGAGGATATTGATGCACTTGCAAACCTTAAAGATAATTTTACATTTTTAGGTGTTGACCTTACACGGACCCCTAACCCTAAGGAATTTAACATTTTGTGGTTGATTCCTGTTTTGGCAGGTCTTACTGCACTTGCATCTTCTGTATTTATGTTCTTAAAGCAGCGTAAGCAAAACCCTGAAATGGCAAAAAATCCTACAATGGGCTGCATGACATTTATGTCGCCTGTTATGTCCCTGTGGTTTACATTCATGTTCCCTGCAGGTGTAGGCGTTTATTGGATTATTTCAAACATCATTTCATTTATACAGCAGGTTGCTCTTACAACCCTCTATAGCCCCAAAAAGGTTATTGCTCAGCAGATGGTAGATGAAACAGTTACAAGGCGTTCAAGAGAGAATAATGTTAAGCGCCGTGTTGAAAACGAGAAGAAATAAGGTGAAATTATGATAAAAGAAGCAATCGGCATTGCATCAACTATTGAAGAAGCACAGAGGATGGCTATTGCTAACTTAAACGCTCCTTTAGATACAGATGTAAAGGTTGAAATTGTTACCTTCCCTAAAAAGAAGGTTTTAGGTCTTTTCGGTGGTGCAGATGCACAGGTTAAGGCATATTATGATGACGGTAAGGCAGAGCCTAAAAAGGAAGAGCCTAAGGCTCCTAAAAAACAGCCACAGGAAAAGTCAAAGGTTGGCAAAGCTCCAAGCGAAAAGAAGCAGCCTAAAAAGGACGCTCCTAAAAAAGAGCCTAAAAAGGAAGCTCCTAAAAAGGACGCTCCTAAAAAGGAAGAAGCTCCTGCAGTAGATTTATCCGCAATTGAAGCAAAAGAAACTCCTGCAACAAACTACCTTAAGTCAATACTTGAGGGTATGGGCTTTTCAGGTGTTACTGTTACTGCAAAGGAAACTGATGAAGATATCTTCTTCGAAATCAATTGCGAAGAGGATTACGGCAACATCATAGGCAGAAGGGGCGAAACCCTTGATGCTTTACAGTACCTTACAAGACTTTTTGTTAACCGTTTTGAGGATAACAATAAGAGAGTTGCTCTTAACGTTGGCGATTACAGAAGTCGCCGTGAGGAAACACTCAGAGCTCTTGCAAAGCGCCAGGCAAACAAGGTGCTTAAGTACAGAAAGAGCACAGCTCTTGAGCCAATGAATCCATATGAGAGAAGAATTATTCACACAGCAATTCAAGAGATTGAAGGCGTTACATCCCACTCTGTAGGTGAAGGCGACAGAAGAAGAGTTGTAATCACTCCTGAAGGTGGCGAAAGAAGAGGTAACGGCCGTAACGACAGACGTGGTGGCAAGCCTAAGAGAGCTCCATATGTACCTGAGGTTTCAGCAGAGCCAAGAGAGAAAAAGGTAGATGTTAGCACATCTCTTTATGGCAGAATTGAGCCAAAGAAAAAGTCTGAGGAAACAACAGAAGAATAATTTTTGTTGACAAAAAAGTAAAACAAGAGTATTATTCATTTAACAGAAAATTTTAACTCTAAGACGGAGACAGTAAGGATATAAATCTTTTCAGAGAGTGTGCCGGTTGGTGAAAGGCACAAAAGAGTATATCCCCAAAACCACTCCCGAGTGCTTTGCGAAGCGTAAGATAAGCAAAGCCGTGTAGTCGCGTTAAGGCTTCTCGAGTGGCAGCACTATTGCTTTGTGCTGCAAATTGGGTGGAACCGTGGAGTTTACTTCATCCCAAATATCCTTTTAAGGGTATTTGGGATTTTTTATTTGTAATTTAGTGAAAGGATGATATATATGATTAAAATCAAACTTCGTGATGATGTTAAAGAGTACGAAAACGGCGTAAGTGCTGCAGAGGTTTGTAAGGATATTTCTATGGGTCTTTACAGAAATGTTTGTGCTTGCCTTGTAAACGGCGTTGCTGCAGATATTCGTACACAGCTTAATGAGGATTGTGAGCTGGAGTTTGTAACATTTGATGCTGCAGAGGGTAAGCACGCTTTCTGGCACACAGCATCTCATATTCTTGCACAGGCTGTAAAGCGCCTTTATCCAAATGCAAAGCTTGCAATAGGTCCTGCAATTGATAACGGCTTCTATTATGATATTGACAGCGAAATTTCATTTACTCCTGAGATTCTTGAAAAAATTGAAGCAGAAATGAAAAAAATAGTTAAAGAAGACCTTGCTCTCGAAAAATTTGAGGTTGAGCCACAAGAGGCTATACGCCTTATGCAGGAGAATGGCGAAATCTATAAGGTAGAGCTTATTGAAGAGCACGCAGGCAAAAATGAGCCTATCAGCTTCTACAAGCAGGGCGAATTTACAGATGTTTGCGCAGGTCCACACCTTCCTTCAACAGGCAGGGTAAAAGCATTTAAGCTTACAGCCTGCACAGGTGCCTATTGGCGTGGCGACCAAAACAACAAAATGCTTCAGCGTGTTTACGGTACTGCCTTCCCTAAGGCTGCAGAGCTTGAAGAGCACCTTGCAAGGGTTGAAGAGGCTAAAAAGCGCGACCACAACAAATTAGGCCGTGAGCTTGAAATTTTTACAACAGTTGATACAATCGGCCAAGGTCTTCCTATTCTTCTTCCAAAGGGTACATTTATTGTGCAAACTCTTCAAAGATTTGTTGAGGATGAGGAAGCAAGAAGAGGCTGGGTAAGAACAAAAACACCTCTTATGGCTAAGAGCGACCTTTATAAAATCTCAGGCCACTGGGATCACTATAAAGACGGTATGTTTGTTTTAGGTGATGAGGAAAAGGATGATGAGGTATTTGCACTTCGTCCTATGACTTGCCCATTCCAGTACCAGGCATACCTTAACAGAGCACGCTCATACCGTGATTTACCAATGCGACTTGCTGAAACATCAACACTTTTCAGAAACGAGTCTTCAGGTGAAATGCACGGCCTTATCCGTGTTCGTCAGTTCACAATTTCCGAAGGCCACCTTATGTGCCTTCCTGAGCAACTTGCAGATGAGTTCAAGCGTTGCCTTGACCTTTGCATATTTATGCTTAAAACACTTGGCCTTTATGAGGATGTTTCATACCGTTTTTCACAGTGGGACCCTGATGACAGAGAAAAGTACATCGGTACACAGGAGCAGTGGGATGAAGCACAGGGCATTATGAAGGAAATTCTTGATGATATCGGTATTGACTACAAAATCGGTATTGGTGAGGCTGCATTCTACGGACCTAAACTTGATATTCAGATTAAGAATGTTTACGGCAAAGAGGATACTCTTATTACAATCCAGATTGACCAGATGCTTGCTGAAAAATTCGGTATGGAATATGTTGACCGTGACGGTACAAAGAAAAATCCATACATTATTCATAGAACATCTATCGGTTGCTATGAGAGAACACTTGCTCTTCTTATTGAAAAGTATGCAGGTGCATTCCCACTCTGGCTTGCTCCTGAGCAGTTCAGAATTCTTCCGATTTCCGAAAGACACCACGATGCTTGCTTTGAGCTTAAGGCTAAACTTGAGGCAGAGGGCTTCCGTGTAACTGTTGATGACAGAGCAGAAAAAACAGGCTACAAGATTCGTGAGGCACAGCTTCAAAAGATTCCGTATATGCTTGTTCTCGGTGATAAGGAAATCGAAAACGGTGAGGTTGCAGTACGTGGCAGAAAAGCCGGCGATATGGGCACAATGAGTGTTGCAGATTTCTGCGCTATGGCTCATAAAGAGGTTGA
>JAZSGB010000098.1:0-4453 GCA_045532505.1 Acutalibacteraceae bacterium
CGCAATGGCGTGGTGGCATAATCTCGGTGCTGCCGGAACTGATATGTTCGGCAGAGACACGGCCGATAAATCATTCGGTGCGGAAAAAGGAACTATGGAACATGCAAAAGCAAAGGTAGATGCGGGTTTTGAGTTTATGAGTAAACTTGGCATTGAATACTTTTGCTTCCACGATGTTGATATAATCCCCGAAGCTGACGACATAAAAGAAACCAACAGACGCCTTGATGAAATCTCTGATTATATTCTCAAAAAAATGAACGAAACAGGTATCAAGTGCCTTTGGGGAACCGCAAATATGTTTTCTAACCCTCGCTTCATGAATGGTGCAGGCAGCACAAACTCTGCAGATGTTTACTGCTTTGCAGCAGCACAAATAAAAAAGGCGCTTGATCTTACAGTTAAATTTGGTGGAAAAGGCTATGTTTTCTGGGGTGGCAGAGAGGGTTACGAAACCCTTCTTAATACAGATATGAAATTTGAGCAAGAAAACATTGCCAGACTTATGAAAATGGCTGTTGAATATGGCCGTTCTATAGGCTTTACAGGTGATTTTTATATTGAGCCTAAGCCAAAGGAGCCAATGAAGCACCAGTATGATTTTGATGCAGCTACTGCAATAGGCTTTTTAAGGCAGTACGGTCTTGATAAGGATTTTAAAATGAATATTGAAGCAAACCATGCTACACTTGCAGGCCACACCTTCCAGCACGACCTTCGTGTTTCTGCAATTAACGGTATGCTCGGCTCTATTGATGCTAACCAGGGTGATTACCTTCTCGGCTGGGATACGGATGAATTCCCATCAAATGTTTATGAAGCAACTATGTGTATGTACGAGGTTATTAAAGCAGGTGGACTTACAGGTGGCTTCAACTTTGATTCAAAAACACGCCGTCCAAGCTACACACTTGAGGATATGTTCCACGCATACATTCTTGGTATGGATACATTTGCGCTTGGTCTTATTAAAGCTGCTGAAATCATTGAAGACGGCAGAATTGACAGCTTTATTGAAGAAAGATATGCATCATTTAATGACGGTATAGGCAAGAAAATTGTTGAGGGTAACACAACACTTGAGGAGCTTGCTGCTTATGCAGAAGAAATGGGTGCACCCACCCTTCCGTCAAGTGGCAAACAGGAATACCTTAACAGTGTTGTAAATAATATTTTATTTAAATAGGATTTTACAAGGAGAGCATTATGGATTATAAAAAAGCAAGAGAAAAAGCTGCTGCAATCATTGAGCCTATGACTGCTTACGAAAAAATGTCGCAGCTTGTATACAACTCCCCTGCAATCGAAAGATTAGGAATAAAGGAATACAACTGGTGGAATGAGGCTGCCCACGGTGTTGCAAGAGCAGGTGTTGCAACTGTTTTTCCACAGGCAATAGGTATGGCTGCAACCTTTAATCCTGAGCTTGTAGAAACCGTTGCAGATGCCGTTTCTACCGAAGCAAGAGCTAAATACAACAAGAGTGTTCAGTTTAACGATTATGATATATTTAAAGGTCTTACCTTCTGGACTCCAAACATAAATATATTCAGAGACCCTCGTTGGGGAAGAGGCCAGGAAACCTTTGGCGAAGACCCATACCTTACAGCTACAATGGGTGTTTCATACATAAAGGGCTTACAGGGCGATGGAGAATTCTTTAAGGCTTGTGCCTGTGCAAAGCACTATGCTGTACATTCGGGCCCGGAAAAACTACGCCACGGTTTTGATGCAATTGCTAACAAAAAAGATATGTTTGAAACATACCTCCCTGCCTTTGAGCAGGCTGTAAAAAACGGCGTCGCAGGTGTTATGGGTGCCTATAACAGAACTAACGGCGACCCTTGCTGTGCACACCGTTTCCTTATGGAGGATGTGCTTTTTGGCAGATGGAATTTTGAAGGCTATTTTGTTTCGGATTGTGGCGCTATTAACGATATTTACGAGCATCATAAATACAGAGAAACAAAGAAAGAAACAGCCGCCGTTGCCCTTGAAAGAGGCTGCCACCTTAACTGTGGTGAGGCATATGCCCACCTCATTGAGGCATACGAAGAAGATTTAATTACTGATGAAGCAATTTACGAGGCTGTTTTACGACTTTACACAATAAGAGTATTACTTGGTGAATTTGAAGATGTAAGACCATACTCCGATGTTTCCTACGATGAGCTTGATTCTCCAAAGCACAGAGCACTAAATCTTGAAGCTTCAAAGCAGACAATGGTACTCCTTAAAAACAAGGATAACTTCCTCCCAATTAAAGAAAATACATTTAAAAGAATTGCTGTTGTTGGTCCTAACGCCAACTCAACAATTGTGCTTGAGGGCAACTATTACGGTAACGCCTCAGAGCACATTACAGTTGCTGAGGGTATGAGACGAGTATTTCCTGAAGCAAGAATTACTGTTGCTACAGGCACACGCCTTTATATTGAAAAGAAAAACGACTGGGACGGCTTCGGTTATATGCGCAGCGAAGGTCTTGCTGCTGCATCAGAAGCAGATTTTACAGTTGTTTGCTTAGGTCTTGACCGTACAGTTGAGGGTGAGCAAATCGAGGGTCTTGAGGATGATTGCCTTGATAGTGGCGATAAGAAAAATGTATACCTTCCAAAGGCTCAGATGCAGCTTTGTGAAGAGATATGTGATGTTTGCGACAATGTTGCAGTTGTTGTAATGTGTGGCAGCCCCGTTGACCTTGGCGAAAAAATAAGGAGCAAGGCAAAGGCTATTATTCACGGCTGGTACCCCGGTGCTTTAGGTGGACTTGCAGTTGCTCAGCTTATTCGTGGTGAATATTCACCAAGTGGTAAGCTCCCACTCACCTTTTACAATGCAAGTAATACTATTCCTGATATATCCGACTATTCAATGGCAGGCAGAACATACCGTTACATTAACGAAGAGCCTTTGTATCCATTCGGCTTTGGTCTTTCATATACAAGCTTTGCATATGAGAATTTTGAAGTTACAAAGAATGATGAGGATACACTTTGCTTACAGGTTAAGGTAACAAATACAGGTGCTGTTTCGGGTACAGAAAAGGTGCAGGTATACGCCCACTATACTGACAGCAGAACAACTACACCTAACTATCAGCTATGTAGCATTAAGGCAGTTGAGCTTAAAGCCGGTGAGAGTAAAACAGTGGAGCTTACAATTGATAAATATTGGCTCAAGGCTGTTCTCGATGACGGTCAAAGGGTTACTCCAAACGGTGAAATTACTGTTTATATCGGCAGCCACCAGCCTGATAAGAGAAGCTGTGAGCTTTGTGGCAGCGACTGTCTTACATTAAAAATCATCTAATCATAAAAGAAAAAAAGAGAAACGAAATGATAATTTCGTTTCTCTTTTTTTACTGAATAAATTAAAATCAAAGGTTTTCTTCAAGGTATTTTACAACATCCCCGACTGTTTTAAGCTTTTTAATAACTGAGTTAGGGATTTCAATATCAAACTCATCCTCAAGCCCACAAATAATTTGAACTATTCCCAAAGATGAAACACCTAAGTTTTTATCAATTTTAGTTTTTTCTGTAAGCTTTACATCTGTTCTTCCTGTAACCTCGTGAAAAACCTTTTCTACCCTGCTAAGCATTTATTTTTCCTCCATAAGAGCTTTAAAATTAACCTTACCCATTGCAGTTTTTGGAAGTGCTTCTCTAAAAACAATATCTTTGGGAAGTGCATACTCTGCAATATTGTCTTTGCAAAGCTGCATAATTCTTTGACGAAGCTCATCTAAATTTATATCCATACTGTTAGGCTGAACATAGGCAACAATTTTTTGCCCTAAAGCCCTATCAACCTCGCCTATTACACAACAGAGAGCAACACCATTGCATTTATAAATAACATCCTCTATTTGTGTAGGGTAAACATTGTAGCCTGCTGTAATAATCATTCTGCAATGCCTTTGACGGAAATAAAGGTACCCTTCTTCATCCACACAACCGATATCTCCTGTGTGAAGCCACTTTTTGCCGTCAGCGTGAACTCTTAAAGCAACAGCTGTTTCTGTTTCGTTATTATAGTACCCTTTCATTTGAGTTGGACCTGTAACGCAGATTTCACCGTCTTCACCTGCAGCTACCTCTTCTTGTGTGCCTATGGCAACAATTTTTACCTCATTATCAGGAAAAGGAAGCCCTGTGCTACCCTCTTTCATTTTGAAAAACGGACTAATACAAACACCCGAAAGACTTTCTGTTAAGCCGTATGCCTCGGTCATTCTTGCTGTTGAGCCACCCTTTTCAAGGTATTTATTCATTCTTTTAAGAAGCTTTTCGCTACATCTATCGCCCGAAAAGGCAATCATTTTAATAAATGACAAATCCTCTTTTTCAATCTCTTCTGTACGTGAAAGCGCTTCAAACAACGCAGGTACACCGTATATGAAATTGATTTTTCTTTTGAAAATCAGCTTTGAAACTGCCTGAAAATCAAA
>JAZSGB010000051.1:0-17072 GCA_045532505.1 Acutalibacteraceae bacterium
AATTATCCAAGATAGGTAGGAGATTTTATGGCAAACTGTCCAAAATGCGGATACAAATTAAGAATGATTGATATTAAGGCTGAGTGCCCAAAATGTGGCGTTAACCTTATTTACTTCAATCACCAAGAAAGATTAGCTGAAGATGCCGATAAGGCAGAAGAAGAGTACATAAGAATGCAACCTAAGATTGACAGAGTTAAGTTCGCCTTTATTGGCACAAAGCTCTCAATCGTAAGGCTCATACTTCTTTTTGTACCAATCGGAATGCTTTTCCTTCCTTTGGCACACATAAATGTTAATATGCCTTTCCATACAATAGATACAAACGTTTCTGTTTTAAATCTTGCTATGGATGTTATAGCAAAGTTCGAATTTTCAATTCTTAATATTGCACCTCTTGCGGCAGTTATTTTCTATTTCTTATCAATTTTAGGTGTTTTAATTTCTGCTGTTTTCGCAATTTTGAATATTCCGTTTGTTTCTGTTTCTTGCTCACCAAAGGGCTTCAAAAGAAATGTGGTTCTTTCATCTTGTGGAATAGGCGCTATGCTTTTGAGCATTGTTTCATTCCTTATCTTTAATGCTCAGCTTGAGTCTATGTACAGCGCTATGTATTCAGGTAGCATTGGTATAGGTGCATTCCTTGCTGTTGCTGCATTTATTGCAATTATTGTAATTAACATCATTATCAAAAAGAAAAATATTCCTGTTAAGTATAAAGATGTTTCTGAATACGTTGAAAGAATTGAAAAGCGTAAGCAAGAGCTTGCTGAAATGGAAGCAGAGGCAGAAAGAATCAGAAGATCATATAACGCTGAAGCACCAAGTGCTAACTAATTAAATTAATATACAAAACAGCTCATTTACAATTAAGTAAATGAGCTGTGATTTTTTATGCCCCGCATGTGCCGGATGCGATAATAGTAACCTGCTTTCAGCAGGTGGGTGTCCTCTCTGCAGATTCACGCTCCCTTCGTCTACACAGGGTAGGAGGTCTGCAATCGGCTACAGAAGGGCGGACTCCCTTTAATTTGTCATAGGGTTAGTATTATTCGCATTTATCGAACACCGCAGGAATATTATTATATGCTTTAAATCAAGGGTTATTCTTCGTCAAACTCAAATAAATCCTCGAGTCTTTCCTCGAATATTTTTCCGATTTTATTGAATAACTCTTCATCCTCAATTGGCTCAAGGTAAATCTCGCCATCTTCATCTTCATTAACCTGGAGTATAATTAATTCTCCGTCGTCGTCAAGGATTTCTTGTGCATCATCATAAATAGGGAGAAGCGCAATAAATCTGCCTTCATCTGTTTCGATTCTGTCTAATTCTTCGAATGTATGAGACACACCATCTTCATCAACAACTGAAACAATATCAGGATTGTAGTTTTCATCTGCAATTACTTTATCGAAATTATCGCTCATATTAGTACCTAAACCTTTCTGATTACTAAATATATTTTACATTTTTATAAGGGATAAGTCAACATTATTCACATATTTCAATGTTCCAATTGTAGGATGCTGTTTTTTGTGGCTCTAAGCCCATTATACCACGTTTTTCAGATAAATCGTCTTTCTTATCGTAGTTATCGTTAATGCCCCACCAAGGCTCTATACAAACGTAAGGAGCATTAGGCTTTGCCCAAATGCCAAGTACCGGAGAGTCAAAATTGAATTTTACTACACGGTTGTGGTTGTTGCTCTTTAAAGAAATGTATTTTGATGTGTATCCACTTAAAATAAGAGCGTCATCATCAAAAATATTCTTTGTAATAAACAGCTTTTTATCTTCGATATCTACAGGAAATTTTTCTTCAATTAAAATTGATTCGTGGTCAATTCTTTCTGTAAGAAGTTGTTCGTTGTTTTCAAACTCAATGTAATCACCAATTTGGCAATTAAAGCCGGGATGAGCACCAAATGAGTAATACATAGTATCAGTTGACTTGTTTACTACATAATGAGTAACGCTTAAGCCGTTTTCTGTTAATTGAAATTTAACTCTTAATTCAAATTCATAAGGGTACATTTCTAAGGATTCATCATCATTTGTTTGTGAAAATGTAAGTGAATCATCAGTTTTTTCTACAAGCTTAAAAGGCTTTTTTCTAACGATACCGTGCTTAGGCATTGTGTATTCTTTGCCGTTTAATCTGTATTTATCATCAAGTAATCTGCCTATAATAGGGAAAAGGATAGGGGATTGACCATACCAAACGTTAACATCGCCACTCCAGATAAACTCGTAGCCTGTTTTCTTTGATTTTAATGAGGTAAGCTCTGCACCCATCTCTTTTACACCTACAATAAAGCTTTCGTTTTCTGCATAGTAAATCATAATTATTTCTTCTTTCTGTAATAAAGGCATCACGCAAATGCGTAATGCCTTTTTAATTTTATTTAATTATATAATAAATAATGTATGTTGTCAATTTTATTCAGCGTCATTCTCAACCTTTTTTGCATTAAGAACGATGTTAACAATAATACCGAGAATAAGTGCACAAGCAATTGATGTAAGTGTAACCTTGCCAATTGCCATTGCCATACCACCAATACCTGCAATAAGAATAACAGATGCTGTGAAAAGGTTAGCGTTCTTTTCAAGGTCAACCTTTTGAAGCATTTTAAGACCTGAAACAGCAATAAATCCGTAAAGAGTAATACATACACCACCCATTACGCAACCCGGAATAGAGTCAAGGAATGCAACAAATGGAGAGATAAAAGAAATTATAATAGCAAGAATAGCTGTGCAAGTGATGGTTGCTACAGAAGCGTTCTTTGTAATAGCAACACAGCCAACTGACTCACCGTATGTTGTGTTAGGGCAACCACCAAAGAATGCACCGAACATTGAGCCTACACCGTCGCCGAGGAGAGTGTTTGAAAGTCCCGGGTTCTCAAGAAGGTCGTGCTCGATAATTGAAGAAAGGTTCTTGTGGTCTGCAATGTGCTCTGCAAAAACAACAAAAGCAACAGGGATGTATGCAACAGCAACAGTTGCAATGTATGTTGGCTCAAGGTCTTTAATTGCGCTAAAGCCTGTCAAGAAGGTAAATTCGGGAACCTTAATAAATGTGCTAAGGCCAATACCGTTTTCTACAAGAGCTTGGAACGGAGCAAGGTCAAGTGCAATAAGAGCATCATTCTTTGTTGCAATACCTATAATTGTAAATACACCTGCAACAGCATAGCCTGCAAGTATACCGATAATAAAAGGAATAAGCTTTGCCATTTTTTTACCGTATGTTGAGCAGAGAACAACAACAAATAAAGTAACTAATGCACAAATAAGTGATACCCAGATATTTGTTGACATAATGAATGAACCGTTACCATCCTGTGGGCCATAGCTGAATACATCCTTAATTGCAGCGCCTGCAAGTGAAAGACCGATAATTGCAACAGTTGGACCAATAACAACAGGAGGCATTAACTTGTTAATCCATTTAACGCCGGCAACCTTAATTACTATAGCAATAACTACATAAACAAGACCGGCGAAGGCTGCGCCGAGGATAAGACCGAGGAAGCCGAGAGCAACATTGCTTGCAGCACCGGCAAAGGCTGCTAACATTGAACCAATAAAAGCGAAAGATGAGCCCAGGAATACAGGACTTCTGAATTTTGTAAAAAGCTGATAAATGAGTGTACCGACACCTGCACCGAAAAGAGCAGCAGATGCAGTCATTCCATTACCAACAATTGCAGGAACAGCAATTGTTGCAGCCATAATAGCAAGTAATTGCTGAAAAGCAAAAACTATAAGCTGATTAAACTTAGGCTTGTCTTTAATGTTGTAAATAAGTTTCATAAACTTACCTCCGTAAAATATTTTATTACAGCCACAAACATGGCTAATAATTAAATGTTAAAAAGCTTAACGCAGGTGCATCCGTCTGTTTCCTGTAACATAACAGATACTAATTCCGAGGTTGAGGTAGGAACGTTTTTTCCAACAAAATCGGCTCTGAATGGTAATTCTCTGTGTCCTCTGTCAACAAGGATTGCAAGCTGAATGCTTGAGGGTCTGCCTTGGCTGAATATAGCCTCAATAGCGGCACGTACGGTTCTGCCTGTAAAAAGAACATCATCAACGAGAATGATATGCTTTTTGTTAACATCAAAGGGGAAGGAGGGTTGATTAGCTTCAGGAATTGAATGAGCCTCACTTAAATCATCTCGGTAGTGATTAATATCTAATTCACCAACAGGAATATCTACACCTTCAATTTTTTTGATGTTTGCAGCAATTATTTTAGCTATCGGAACACCTCTTGTTTTAATGCCTAAAAGAACAACATTATCTACGCCTTTGTTCTTTTCGATTATTTCGTGTGCAATTCTGACTAAAGAGCGTTGAATTGCTGATTCATCCATAATTTCTGCTTTAAAATTCATAAAAACCTCAAAAAAAGAGCCTTATCCACAAACTTGGATAAGGCCTTAAAAAGCGATTATATAACCTTATCAACTCACAGATTGATTTAAAAGTTTATAAGATTATAGTAAACTTTTTTATTGTTTTTGTAAATGGTATTTTTGCGAGAAAAGTCGAAAAATAATTTGTGTTATTTGACGAAATTAAAGCATATATACGCCGGACTCAAGCTCAACAAGCTCTCTGTCGTTTGTCTTTATATATCTGTATACAGGCTCATCGAAGGTTTTGTAATCGGAAACTGTGTAATCTTTTAGGTTAACCGTTCTGATTTTACAGGATTGATAATTACAAACATATAAAATATTGTCGTACACAGATAATGATACCGGGTTTAAAAAAGCTGTGGAAGCATCGCCACCGATTCTTAACACAATTTTCTCGGTAGCAGGTGAGTATCTAACAATGCAGTTATTGTCAGGCACAACGCACCAAATGTATTTACCTTCAGCTGCCGCACCACTAACAGCACAATCTTTGTACTGCAAATCACCTGTCCAGTATAAAACACCTTTATCATTAAATAAACCAATTTCGCCACTTGCATAAACAACAGCAACATGCTTGTTTGGGAGAATAGCAACATCACAATAAATAAAATCACTTAACTGTTCAGCTATTTTTTCAAAATTCTCACCAAATTTATTTAACAAATAAGCACTACGTGTACTTGCAGTTGGTCGCTCAAGCTTAACATCGTATGTGAAAAATGAAATTTTAGTTGTTCCACTTGGAAGAATATCTTTTCTTGCGACTATTATCCCTTTGTTAAAGGGAATAATATCAACAATATCTATATCCATCAATTTTTTCATTTTACTCTTCCTCACCGTTTTCAGTAAGCTTGTTTATTTGATAACATAAGGTCATAAGTGAATCGCCTAAATGAACATTCTCTACAGCAATATTGCTGAATTTTCTCACAAGGTCATACTGTGTAAAATTCCAAAAGCCTTTAATGCCGAGGGAGATAAGCTTTTCTGCATTATCTTCTGCATATTGGCTGGGAATACAAAGAATACCAACAATAGGCTTTTCCTTTTTACAAAACTCTTCTAAATCGGCTGAGTCCATAACAACTCTATCACCGATTTTTGTGCCTATAACATCGGGATTAACATCAAATATACCGATTAAATCAAACCCTCTGTTTTCAAAGTTTAAGTGTGTTGCAATTGCATGGCCAAGGTTACCTGCACCAATCATAATAGCTTTTGAGTGCTTATCTATGCCAAGAATTTTGCCTATTTCATTATAGAGCTGTTCAATATTGTAGCCGTAGCCCTGTTGACCAAATCCACCAAAGCAGTTAAGGTCCTGGCGAATTTGTGATGCAGTCAATCCCATTCTTTGAGAAAGCTCTCTTGATGAGATTCTTACAATGCCCATATTTTTAAGCTCTTCAAGATATCTATGATAACGTGGTAAACGTTTAATAACAGGTATAGATACTTGGTTGTTATTTTTCATTATTAAATAACCTCTTACTTAGTTTAAATTTTTAAGTGTTTCCATAACATAGTTGCCGAACTCTTCGCAGGTGCAACCGTTATCACGGCCTGTAATTACAAGCTTCTTCTCTGTAATCATGCAGATATCCAATGCCTGCTCAAGCTTATCAGCCTCAGTCTGCTTGCCGATGTGTGAAAGGAGGAGGACTGCTGCTCTGAGCATTGAGCAAGGGTCAGCATACTGACCACGACCTTCTTTAATCATTCTTGGAGCAGAGCCGTGAATAGCCTCAAACATAGCGTACTGTTTACCGATGTTTGCGCTACCTGCTGTACCAACGCCACCCTGGAATTCTGCAGCTTCATCAGTGATAATATCACCATAAAGGTTAGGAAGAACAAATACCTTGAAATCTGTTCTGCGCTTTTTATCTATAAGCTTAGCAGTTGTAATATCGATATACCACTCATCAGTTGTGATTTCAGGATAATCCTTTGCAATTTCCTTACAAAGATTAAGGAATTTACCGTCTGTGGTTTTAATAATGTTAGCTTTTGTAATAATAGAAACTCTGTCTTTTTTATTGTTACGAGCATATTCGTATGCAAGCTTTGCAATACGTTCTGTACCCTCTGTTGTAGTAACAACAAAGTCAAAAGCAAGCTCTCCGTCAACATCTACACCCTTAGAGCCAACAGCATATGCACCCTCTGTGTTTTCACGGAAGAAGGTCCAGTCAATGCCTTCTTCGGGGATTTTTACAGGTCTTACATTAGCAAAAAGGTCAAGAGCCTTTCTCATTGCAACGTTTGCACTTTCAATGTTTGGAAGTCCGTCGCCCTGCTGTGGAGTTGTTGTAGGACCTTTAAGGATAACGTCGCAAGCAAGAAGCTCTTCCATAACATCATCAGGGATAGCCTTCATTACCTTAGCTCTGTTTTCAATTGTAAGTCCGTCAATGTATTTGAATACGATTTTACCTGCATCAACGTCATCCTTAAGTATAAACTTAAGAACCTCTGCAGCCTCTCTTGTGATGATAGGGCCGATGCCATCACCACCACAAACACCAATAACAATTTTATCAAGCGCTTTAAAATCTTTAAATTCTTTTGTTGATTTAATTTTTTGGTTACGTGCATCCTGCTCAACAAGTAAGCTTCTGAATTTTGCAAGAGCATTTTCAATTTGTACTTCAGTCATTAGTTATTCTCCTTTGTGTAATCTAATAAGCCACCTGCAATAAGTATATCAACCTGTCTTTGTGAAACATCGCAAATAAGCTTATATTCTTCGTTCTTTGTTTCGTTTCTGAGGGTGATTTCTTTACCTGCCATAAGCTCTTCTTTAATTGCAGGGAGTGTAAGCTTATCACCAACAGAAATCTTATCATAATCATCTGCATTTGAGAAATTAAGCGGAAGGATACTTGCGTTTACAAGGTTTGCCTTGTGAATACGTGCAAATGATTTTGTAATAACTGCCTTAACACCAAGGTAAAGGGGAACGAGTGCAGCGTGCTCACGTGATGAGCCTTGGCCGTAGTTGTTACCACCGATAATGATGCAAGTGCCTGCTTCTTTACAATGCTCTGCAAAGCTTTCATCGCACTGACGGAAGCAGAACTGTGAAAGGTAAGGGATATTTGAACGGTATGGAAGAATTTTTGCACCTGCAGGCATAATGTGGTCTGTGGTGATATTATCCTCAACCTTAAGAACAGCTGTTGCCTCAATTGAATCTGAAAGGGGAGCAGTCTTTGGGAAAGGCTTAATATTTGGACCATAGTAAACCTCTATTTCTGCTGCTTCTTCAGGAGTTTCTGCAGGCATTTCAATCATGTTGTCATTTATAATGAATGTTTTTGGAAGCTGAATTGAGATATCGTCGGTTAATGTTGTTGCATCTGTAAGAACGCCTGTAATAGCTGAAATTGCTGCTGTTTCAGGGCTAACAAGGTAAACCTGTCCGTCGGCAGTACCACTTCTGCCCTCAAAGTTACGGTTAAAGGTTCTGAGAGATACACCGGCAGATTTTGGTGATTGACCCATACCGATACACGGACCACAAGCACTTTCAAGAATACGAGCACCTGCATCAATCATATCAGCAAGGCAGCCGTTGAGTGCAAGCATATTCAAAACCTGCTTTGAGCCGGGAGCGATACCGAGGGATACTGACGGATGAACCTTCTTGCCTTTAAGGATTTTTGCAACCTTCATCATATCAAGAAGTGAAGAGTTTGTGCATGAGCCGATAAGCACCTGGTCAATTTTAATTTCGCCGATTTCTGCAACAGATTTAACGTTATCAGGCATATGTGGCATAGCTGCAAGTGGCTTAAGTGTTGAGAGGTCAATATCAATCACTCTTGAATACTGTGCATCTTCATCGGGAAGAAGCTCAACCCAATCCTGTTCACGCTGCTGAGCCTTCATAAACTCGTATGTAATTTCATCGGATGGGAATATTGATGTTGTTGCACCTAACTCAGCACCCATATTTGTGATTGTAGCTCTTTCAGGAACAGAGAGAGTTTTTACACCTTCTCCACCGTATTCAACAACCTTGCCTACGCCACCCTTAACGCTTAATATTCTTAAAACCTCAAGGATGATATCTTTAGCAGCAACGTAAGGGGAGAGCTTACCTGTAAGGTTAACCTTAATTACCTCAGGAACAGTGATGTAATATGCACCACCACCCATAGCAACGGCAACATCGAGTCCACCTGCACCCATAGCGAGCATACCTAATCCACCACCTGTAGGTGTGTGGCTGTCTGAACCAATGAGTGTTTTGCCGGGGATACCGAATCTTTCAAGGTGAACCTGGTGGCAAATACCGTTACCCGGTCTTGAGTAACGAACGCCTCTTTTTTTACATACAGATTGAATAAACTTGTGGTCATCTGCATTCTCGAAGCCTGTTTGAAGTGTGTTGTGGTCGATATAAGCAACAGAAAGCTCGGTTCTGACCTTATCAATATCCATAGCTTCAAGCTCAAGGTAAGCCATTGTACCTGTTGCATCCTGGGTAAGTGTTTGGTCAATTCTTATACCAACCTCATTACCGGGAGCATATTCGCCATCTACAAGGTGGCTTCTAATGATTTTTTCACATAATGTAAGTCCCATCTTTTTTGCCTCCGAAACTTGTACAAATTTTTAACAAACTTATTTTAATATATAACAATCATTTTGTCAACGACTGATGCAAAATATAATGTATTATACAGTTAAAATATATATGATGTTATCTTGAACTTTTTTGTACAATATGCTATTATATCAATAATTGGTGTAATTTGGGTTATAATATGTTTTGGTGATTATTTTGAGAGAATTTTTACAGACATTTTATAACTTCGAGGTAACAAATCCATCTCAATGTGGTGAAGAAAAAAGCAACGAAGATGCAGAATTTATCGGCGATGATTACCGTGATGGCAGTGTTACTATCAGGCGCGATGATAAGTATATTCACTGCATTTCCATAATAGGGCAAATAGAAGGTCATTATTCAAGCCCTTCAAATACAAAGGCTACAAAATACGAGCATATTATTCCACGTATTGTTGCTGTTGAAGAAAATAGTTCAGTTTCAGGCTTGCTTATTATTTTAAATACCGTTGGTGGAGATATTGAAGCCGGTCTTGCTATAGCTGAATTGATTTCGGGAATGAAAACAAAAACGGCTTCTTTAATATTAGGCGGCAGCCATTCAATAGGCGTCCCTTTAGCCGTTAGCACAGACAGGTCTTTTATTGTACCGACTGCTTCAATGACCATTCACCCTGTCAGAATGAACGGTTTGATTCTTGGTGTACCACAAACCTTAGTGTATTTACAAAAGATGGAAGATAGGGTTGTTAATTTTGTTACAAGGCATACCGATATCTCTAAAGAGCGTTTTAGAGAGCTAATGCTTAATAATGATGAGCTTGTTTCTGATTTCGGAACTGTGCTTGATGGTGAAAGTGCAGTAAACGAGGGGTTAATTGACCAAATTGGTGGACTTTCCGATGCATTGAGTTTTTTAATTGATGATTGATGTGAGGTTTCTATGAATATTCTGAAAGCTATAATTTTAGGGGTAATACAGGGCGTAACAGAGTTTTTGCCGATATCCAGCAGTGGACATATGGGCTTGTTTACCCATTTCAGCAAAATAGATGCAGGCACAGCAGGACTGTTTTCTGCTATGCTACATATTGGTACACTTGTTGCTATTTTAATAATGTACTACAAACCTCTGTATGAACTTTTTGAAGAACTTTTTAAAATAATTAAAGATGTAAAAGATAAAAGATTTACATTCAAGCTTAAAGAAATGTCCGAAACAAGGCGAATGTTTTTAATGCTTGTTTTATCCTGCATTCCGCTTTTAATTTTGCTCATACCTGTAGGTAACGGTAAAAATATTATGGATGCAGTAGGGGTGTTTTCTACAGATAACAGCATTAAGGCTGAGGGTATTTGTTTTATGGTTACAGGCTTTATGCTTTTACTTGGCGAAATATCTTCACAAAAAGCAGTTCGCAAGAAAAAAATGACACCTTTAACAGCTCTGTGTATAGGTGTAGCACAATTTTTTGCAGCGTGCTTTCCGGGTATATCACGCTCCGGCTCAACAATTTCAACTGCATTGATTTGTAAGGTGCCTAAAAATAAAGCGATTCGTTATTCTTTTATATTAGGTGTACCTGCAATGCTTGCAAGTGGATTGGTAGAGTTTAAGGATGCAATGACCGGTACTGAGGTTATTCCGATTATTCCGTTGCTTGTTGGTGTTATTACATCGGCTCTTGTGGGCGTTTTTGCAATTAAACTTATTCATGTAATCGTTCAAAAAAATATGCTTAAATATTTTGGTTTCTATTGTTTAGGGTTGGGTTTTATTGTAACAATAATCGGAGCAATTGAAGTTTTTGTTAAATAAAGGAGATAGATTATGGCACAAACTAAAAAAACAAGTGCACAGAAAAAGAAGTCATCTGCTTCAAAATCTAAAAGAGGAAAAGGCTCTAACAAAAAGCCTTTGTTTGCTGCTGAAAACAAAGTAATATATTCAATTGTGGGCATATTCCTTTCACTGCTTATCGGCGCCTTTGTATATGTTGAAGGTGGAGCAGGATGGGCAGCAATCAGGGGTGTTATTTTCGGAGTATTTGGTATTTCATCGTTTATTTTACCGTTATTTATACTCTTTGTTTCTGTAGTGCCTTTACTAAAAAAAGACAGTCGTGAATATAAAATCAAAGTCGTTGAAGGTTTTATATTATTCACTATCGCTATGGCATTTTTACATATTATATATGCCGATGCATCATTAGGTTACGGGCAGCAAATCGAAAACGCATTTCACCTTTTTAAAGATTATGATGGTACGGGGATAAAATACGGCTTTGGTGTTTACGGTGCTGTATTTGGTGGCCTTTCACTTATGTTTACCGGCTCTTATAAGCTTGCTGCAGGTATATTTACATTCTTAATATTTATGGCTTGCCTTATTTTCTTTGCGGGTACAAAAATTTTACATCTTTTACAAAAACTTAAAAAGCCTGTTGAAGCTGTCGGCGAATATGCAGAGGAAAAAATTGACGATATTAAAACAACAGTTTCCGAAAGTGCTATGGAAAGACGTTCAAGAAAAGCAAAGGAAGCTGAAACGGGCAGAAGAGAATCCACACATCAGGTGGATTTAGATATTCCGTTAGATGACGATGGCCCTGTTGAGGATGTTGGTGTTGACCCGATTCTTGGAGCAGAGGAGCCCGGAATTCTGCCTGATGCAGGCTTTGATGATGTTATGGCTGTAATTGAAGATTCTCCACAAGAAGATATAGCTGACGAAGAACAGGTTGAAGAAGAGTATATAGTTATGGAGCCTGATACGACAGAGCCTATTGAAGAATGCTCGGATTTTGAGGTTGATGAAGAAACCGGTGAGGTTATGGAAGAACCTGCAGAGGAACCGATTGAACCCGAAGTTGTATACGAGCTCCCGTCTCTTGAATTATTAGATGAACCAAAGCGCAACTCAAAAGCCGGTAACGCTGCAGAGCTGCGTGAAAAGGGCGAAATCATTGTTAAAACTCTTCAAAGCTTTGGTGTTGGCACAAGAATTGTTGAGATTTGCCAAAGTCCGTCTGTAACACGCTTTGAGTTACAGCCGGAGCCGGGTGTTAAAATCAGTAAAATTACAGCCCTGGCTGATGACCTTGCAATGAATCTTGCTGCGTCAGGTGTAAGAATAGAAGCACCTATTCCTAACAAAAATGCTGTTGGTATTGAGGTACCAAATGCTGAAAAGGCAATGGTAACTCTTAGAGAAATTCTTGAAACAGATGCATTTAAAACAGCAAAATCTAAAATAAACGTAGCTTTGGGTAGAGATATTCAAGGTGAATCAACCTGTGCTGACCTTGCAAAGATGCCTCACTTGCTTGTTGCAGGTACAACAGGCTCGGGTAAATCTGTTTGCCTTAATGCAATGATTATGAGCTTGCTTTTCAATTCTAAGCCTGATGAGGTTAAACTTATAATGATCGACCCTAAAAAGGTTGAGTTTACAGTATACAAGGCTATTCCACATCTGCTTGTTCCTGTTGTTTCTGACC
The DNA here is from genome assembly GCA_045532505.1 of Acutalibacteraceae bacterium. Classification (GTDB taxonomy): domain Bacteria; phylum Bacillota; class Clostridia; order Oscillospirales; family Acutalibacteraceae; genus DTU089. Next base: position 12,527 of record JAZSGB010000051.1, read on the forward strand.
CGAGAAAAGCTTCGGGTGCGTTATCGTGGGCTGTTACTCAAATGGACAAGCGTTACGCCTTGTTTGCTGAAAACGGCGTCAGAAATCTTCAAAGCTATAATGCATATGCAGTTTCTAACGGACTTCCTAAGCTTCCTCAAATTGTAATTATTATAGATGAGCTTTCTGATTTGATGATGGCAGCTTCAAATGAGGTTGAGGATTCTATTTGTCGCCTTGCTCAAAAGGCTCGTGCAGCAGGTATGCACTTGATAGTTGCAACACAGCGACCATCTGTTGATGTTATAACAGGTCTTATTAAAGCAAATATTCCAAGTCGAATTGCTTTTGCAGTTAAATCACAAATTGATTCAAGAACAATTATTGATACACAGGGCGCCGAAAAGCTCCTTGGTAACGGTGATATGCTTTATTGTCCTGTTGGATTATCTAAGCCTGTACGTGTACAGGGTTGCTATGTTTCTGACGATGAAATTGAGAGAGTGATTGAGTTTGTTACCTCACAGGGCGATGTTAAATATGACGAAGCAGTTATTCAGGAAATTGAAATTAATGCTGCTCAGTCCGGTGGTAAGAAAAAGGGTGGAGCAGAGGTTGAAACGGAATCCTCTGCATCCGACAGTGGCTTTGATGATGATATGACACCTAAAGCGATTGAGGCTGTTGTTGAGGCAGGCATGGCATCAACCACTCTTTTACAGCGTAAGCTTAAGCTTGGCTATGCCCGTGCTGCACGTATTATTGATGAATTATCCGAAAAAGGTATCATCGGGCCATATGAGGGCTCAAAGCCACGTAAGGTACTTATTACTAAAGAGCAATGGTACCAAATGCAAGCAAATTCATCTGTTAATGCGCCAAAACAGCTTTCAATTGATGATATAGTCCCACAAAATGCACCGGTAGATGATGCTCCGACGCTTCCTGATGATCACAATTATTTTGGTGCACCAACAAATAGCTCAAGCTCATCGGAGGAATAAGAAAATGGATTTATTTGTAGAATATTTAGACGGGGAGTTTGCTGTATGCAGACTTCCTGATAAAGCACAAAATTTAATCAGATTGCCACTCAAAGAGCTACCTGTAGGCACAAAAGAATTAAAGGTTGTTACTATGAGGGATAACGGCAGCTTTTACTTAAATGATTATGCTTACGAAACAAGAATGAAGAAAATAAGTCAGTATTTAAATTACAATAAATATTGCTTTAATTTTTCAAAATAATTTACAAAAAAGTATTGCTTTTTTTGTTAAAAGGTGATATACTTTCCAAGTTAAAAAACTCACGCAGGGGAGATTGCCGGTGCCGTGTGCACGAAAGTGTGGTATTGGTGAGTCGACACCTTGCGGCGGTTTAACAAAAAGGAGGACAAAATTATGTCAGTAGTTTCAATGAAACAATTACTCGAAGCAGGTGTTCACTTCGGACACCAAACAAGAAGATGGAACCCTAAGATGGCTCCTTACATTTTCACAGAGAGAAATGGTATTTATATCATTGACCTCCAGAAAACAGTTAAGAAGCTTGAAGAGGCTTACAGCTTCATCAACAAGATTGCCCAAGAGGGTGGCGACGTACTTTTCGTAGGTACAAAAAAGCAGGCTCAGGATTCTGTTAAAGAAGAAGCAGAGCGTTGCGGTATGTCTTATGTAAACGCACGTTGGCTCGGTGGTATGCTTACAAACTTCCAGACAATCCAGAAGAGAATCAGAAGACTTGCTCAGCTCAACGCTATGGAAGCTGACGGTACATTTGAGCTTCTTCCAAAGAAAGAAGTTATTAAGCTCAATCTTGAAAGAGAAAAGCTTGAAAAGTTCATGGGTGGTATCACAGAAATGAAAAAGATGCCGGCTGCTATGTTCATAGTAGACCCAAGAAAAGAAAGAATCGCAGTTCTCGAAGCAAAGAAGCTCGGTATTCCGATCGTTGCTATTGTTGATACAAACTGTGATCCTGATGAAATTGATTATGTAATTCCAGGTAACGATGACGCTATACGTGCAGTTAAGCTTATTGCCGGTGCAATGGCAGATGCTATTATCGCAGGCCGTCAGGGTGAGCAGAATGTTGCTGAAGCAGCTGAAGATGCTGCAGAAGATGAAGCAGCAGAATAATTTACGCTCAAATTAATCGTTAGGAGGAAATATCTATGGCATTCACAGCTCAAGATGTTAAGAATTTAAGAGAAAAAACAGGCGTTGGTATGATGGAGTGCAAAAAGGCACTTACAGAAGCTGACGGTGATATGGATAAGGCATTTGAAATTCTTCGTGAAAGAGGCCTTGCTGCTTCTGCAAAGAAGGCAAGCAGAATTGCTGCTGAAGGCGCAATTATTGCTTACACTGATGCAGAAACAAAAACAACAGTTCTTCTCGAAATCAACTCCGAGACAGACTTCGTTGGTAAGAATGAAAAGTTCCAGAGCTTTGGTCTTGATGTTGCAAAGACAATTGCAGCAACAAAGCCTGAGTCTGTAGAAGCACTTGCAACTCTTACACTTGCAGGTTCTGACAGAACAGTTGAAGAGAACCTTCATGACCTTATTCTTGTTATTGGTGAAAACCTCAAGATTCGTCGTTTTGTAATCGTTGAAGGTGATGTTGTAACATACATCCACGGTGGTGGAGCAGTTGGTGTTGCAGTTAAGTTTGAAACAAACCTCGATAATGAGGCTGAATTTATTGCGATGGGTAAGAATATTGCAATGCAGATTGCTGCTATGAACCCTGAGTACCTCAGCAAGGATTGCATTTCAGACGATGAGCTTGCTAAGATGCGTAACATCACAATTGAAAGCTCACTTAATAAGCCTGAATCTCTTCCAAAGCCACTTCTCAGAAAGCTTCTTGAGAAGGCTGCTACAGAAAAGCTTTGGAGCGATGCAGATATCGCTGCATACGAGGAGCAGAAGAACAACAACTTCCTTTTCAACTTCCTTTCAAAAGAGGCAGTTGCTACTCTCGTAGAGCTTGCTCTTGCTGCTAAGGAAGAATTTATTGCAGATAAAATCTTTGCAGGCGCAGTTGAAGGCCGTATTAAGAAGCAGATTAAGGAAATCTGTCTCCTTGAACAGGCATTCGTTCGTTCAGACCTTTTCGATGGTACAGTAGCAGGTTATGTTGGACAGGTTGCTAAGGCAAACGGTGCTGACATTAAGGTAGTAAGCTTTGTTCGTCTTGAAAAGGGCGAGGGTCTCGAAAAAAGAGAAGATAATTTTGCTGACGAAGTTGCCAGCATGATGAAATAAGATTTCAAGTGAGGGCGGCTTTCGTTGAAAGTCGCTCCATACTTTTTTAAGTTGTATAAATTTCATATTTTGTAAAAATATAAAGTGGTGATATTTTATGGAAAGAAAAGTCGGTACAGTTTCAAGAGGTATTCGTTGTCCAATTATCCGTGAGGGCGATAACCTTGTTGATATTACAGTTACCAGTGTTTTAGAAGCAGCCGAAAGCGAAGGCTTCGAGCTTCGTAACCGTGATGTAGTTGCACTTACAGAGTCTATTGTTGCAAGAGCACAGGGCAACTATGCCAAGGTTGAAGATATTGCAGCCGATGTTAAAGCAAAACTCGGTGGTGGTACAATTGGTGTTATTTTCCCGATTTTATCAAGAAACCGTTTTGCTATTTGCCTTAAGGGTATTGCTATGGGTGCTAAAAAGGTTGTGCTTATGCTCAGTTATCCAAGCGATGAGGTAGGTAACTCACTTTTAACTTATGACCAGCTTGACGATGCAGGAATTAACCCTTATTCCGATGTATTATCACTTGAAAAATACAGAGAACTTTTTGGCGAAAACAAACATGAGTTTACAGGTGTAGACTATGTTGCATACTATGCTGATATCATTACTTCTGCCGGAGCAGAGGTTGAGATTGTTTTCGCAAATCAGGCAAAAACAATTCTTGATTACACAGATTGTGTTCTCACCTGCGATATTCACACAAGAGCAAGAACAAAAAGAATTCTTAAGGCAGCAGGTGCAAAAGTAGTTTGTGGTCTTGATGATATTCTTACAGAGTCAATTAACGGTAGTGGTTACAACACAAACTACGGTCTTTTAGGCTCAAACAAATCAACTGAAGATACAATTAAGCTTTTCCCTAATGAGTGCAAACAGCTTGTTTTAGACATTCAGGCAGAGTTTCTTAACAAAACAGGTAAACATGTTGAGGTTATGGTATATGGCGACGGTGCTTTCAAAGACCCACAGGGTAAAATCTGGGAGCTTGCAGACCCGGTAGTTTCACCTGCACATACAGATGGTCTTGTTGGTACACCAAACGAGCTTAAGCTTAAATACCTTGCAGATAACGATTTTGCAAACCTTTCAGGTGCAGAACTTAAAGAGGCTATTTCAAACAGCATCAAAGCTAAATCGAGTAACTTGGTTGGTAATATGGCTTCACAGGGTACAACACCCCGTCAGCTTACGGACCTTATAGGTTCACTTTGCGACCTTACTAGTGGTTCAGGTGATAAGGGTACACCGGTTATCCTTATACAGGGTTATTTTGATAACTATACTGATTAATTATATA
>JAZSGB010000097.1:0-3525 GCA_045532505.1 Acutalibacteraceae bacterium
ATAGAGTTATAAGAATTGAAGACGGTGCTGTTGTTTCCGATAGCAAAAAAGATAATTAAAAAATGCGGAATGCGGAATGGGCTTCGCAAGAGGTAAAGATAGAAGAATAAAGTAAAGGTGTGTTTGAGCCTCTCTTCGAAGGAAGGTATAAAAACCACAGTTATTTTGTTCTGAATTTATTAATTCAAATTTGCATAATAGAATGCAGGTGATTTTATGAAAAAGAAAAAATTAACCTTTAATTCCCTTGCTTTCGGTAACCTCAAGCACAGGAAAAAGCAGTATACTTTACTTATTTTAGGCATCATTCTTTCAATGGTGTTTTCTGCAAGTGTTCCTTTTCTTATTTCAAGCTCACTTTCATCTGCCGAGGCTACAAAAAATTATATGTACGGTGCAGAGGATATAATTATTCCCGATATAACGGATGATCAAAGGTGTATTGAAGCACTGGAAAAAAGCTATAAAACAGTAGGCTACGCCAATGTTTTCGGCTACCTTTCAAACCCTAAGGCAGAAGATGGAAGCGGACTGTGCTTTGCAAGCTTCGATGAAGAATCAAAGGATATGTATATAACCTTGAAGGAGGGCAAGCTTCCTGAAGCAAAAACAGAAATTGCTATTGAGGAAGAAGCTCTTGTTCGTATGGGGCTTAACAGCAAGTTAGGTGATAAGCTTAGCCTTGATATGTTTGTGAAAAATGGGGAGAGCTTATCAGAAAGCACACAAAAGGTTGAGTTTACCCTTGTTGGTATACTTGAAAATAAGCGCCCTAATATTGAAAAAATGACAGTTCTCGATCACAAGAAGCTGCCTGCAGCAATAGTATCAAACGATTATGTTATTGCAGCAGGTGGAAAAGCCTCTACTATGGCTTTTGTTGCTACCGAAGAATTTTTAAACCAAAAGGCATATAATGAACAGATTTCTGCTTTTTTAGAAAACTACGGTGATGGAAACGCAAGGGTTTTGCAGTATGAAATATCAGGGCTTGCAAAATACGATGTTTTAGATTCTTTTTCGGGAATAACCTCTCCTGTGGTGCTTCTTGCAGTGCTCTCGTCTGTTTTTATGCTTGTAGCAGATATCGGCATAATTAATGCATTTAGCGCAAGCCTTAAGGAGCGTAAAAAACAAATAGGCTTACTTAGAAGCGTTGGCTCAACAAGAAAGCAGATAATAAAAATATACGGCAGAGAAAGCCTTATACTTTGCCTTATATGTGTCCCTGTAAGCGTTGTGCTTTCCTTTGGGCTTGTAGCTGCAATTGTTCCTCTTTTTGGCGAAAACTATGTATTTAAGCCTGAACTTTGGATTGTTCCCGTAAGTGTTGCCGTGAGTATAGTTTTTGTGCTTATAGCATCCTTTATCCCACTTGCTTCTGCCTCACGTATTTCACCAATGCAGGCAATAAGAAATACTGAGCTTGGCAGAAAGTTTAAAAACAAAAAAATTAAAACCCAAAAGGCTTTTGATACCTCTAAGCTTCTTGCAAAAAGAAATATTACTCTTTTTAGAGGGAAGGGTGTTATTACAAGCATAATTGTATGCATTTCTGTTGTGATTTCCTGCTTAGGCTTTTCAGTTGTTAACGGACTTAAGGATGATTTTGATGTTTACGAGCACGATTATGTGGTAACAGCAGGTAATTATGACGCAACCGGATTTTTATCTAACTACAAGAGTGATTACAGAGGCTTAAGCGAAAATAATTTAACAGAGGTTTTGCTTAACGAAAATGTTGAGGATATCAGTACACATAAAAAAACAAAAGGGTATATTCAAAGAGCAGATTTTTCTGAGTATATGCACCACCTTTGCTACTATACCGGCCATTACGACTGCCAACCCGAAAATGTGTGGGTAACCGAAGAAAACTACAAAGAGTATACACGCTCAGGTGATGCTGAGGAGAAATTTGTAAGAGAGTGTGCACAGCTCGGAGGCGATTTGGTTCCCGTGGAGATAATAGCTTTTGATGAGGAATTCGTTAAGGGCTTAGGAGAGTATGTAGTAGAAGGCAAGGTGGATATTGATATAGATAAGCTTAATTCAGGTGAAGAGGTAATTATAAATGTTCCCAAGGAGCTTATGCTTACCGTAAGCCATCTTGAAGAAACAGGCAAATATTCGTTTATCAGCACGTATGAAACAACAATAGAAAAATCTCCTGAACTTGCTACGGAAGATGTTTTCCTTGATGAAAGCACCTGCGATATAAATAAGGGTGATACGCTTAAATTAGGTTGGCTCTATGCCGAGGAACAGCCTGAGTTTGAGCACGATATTTATCACCTTGCAAAAGACCAGCAACCAATTGAATATAAAAAAATTGAGAACAATGTAACTGTAGGCTCTGTTATTTATAAAATGTGGAGCTACAATGACGGCTCTCTTTTAAATAGTATATTTTACGATAGTGTGAGAATTATTACTACTGTTGAAGGTTTTGATAAGCTTACAGGTGGAAACGTTGATTACCATGCCTTTGGTGTTGACCTGAATACAGAGTGCACTGCAGAAATTGATAACGATATGCAAACACTTTTCAGCAGAGTAGGCGCAGGTACAAGTGGCTATGTTACATCATTTTACGAAGAAAGGCAGGAGCAGGAAAACCGTGTGCGAGCAACACTTATTGTTATTATTGCTGTTGCAGCTATGTTCTTTACAGCCTGTGGCAGTATGGTGAATAATTCTATTACTGCACGTATCAGAGAAAGTAAAAAAGAAATAGGCACCCTCAGGGCAGTAGGTGCCACTCAAAAGGATATTAACAGCTCCTATCTTCGCCAAATACTTTCAATTTTAGGATGGGGCACAATTTCAGGCTTTGTTTTATTTTTTGTGTTATATGGCTTGTATTACCTTATATTCTTATCAATAGGTGATACCCCTGATGATATAAAAATAACAATTGTTGAAACCTTGGCAGGTGTTATACTCCTTTTTGCTGCCTGTATAATAAATACAGTTTCAAAAATTAAAAAAGAAATGAAAAACAGCATCGTTGAGAATATACGAGAGCTTTAAAAGAATGCGAAATTCGAAGTTCGGAATGCGAAATGAGCTTTGCGGAATTTATATTTTATTCCATACAGGAAGATGGTGAGACAATGAAAAAGAAAAAGTTAACATACACTTCCCTTGCATTAAGTACCTTGAAAAATCGAAAAAAGAGTTATGCTCTTATGATTATAGGTATTGTTTTAGCAATGATTTTTTCTTCAGGTATTCCATTTTTTGTTTCTTGCCTACAATCCTCACGAGAAGAAATGCAAAACAGAAAGCTCGGAAAACAAACCACTATCATTACAAATGCTCAAAACTATGAACTGGAAAAGGCAGTGGCCGATGGTTCTGTAGTTGGTGAAATTGGTTTTGCACATATGCTATCTTATGTATGGAACGATAAAGAAGAGTATTCCGACGGTACAATGGTTGGTTGGCTTGATGACAGAGCAACCGAGCTTTATTATCCTGTTGTATTAGAGGGCAGAATGCCGGAAAAGGAAAACGAAATCG